>JAJPKG010000093.1 GCA_021323815.1 Pseudomonadota bacterium | reverse complement strand
GACGTCGATGCCGCGCTGGTGAAGCTGGCGCGCTGGTGGCGCGGGAAATATCCCATCTCTGCTGTTGGCATCGGCGGCGGGGTGGGCAAGACCACCACGAAAGAGACGGTCGCGGCGCTGCTGGCGGAACAGTACGGCGCGGAACACGTCATCAAGACGCCCGCCAACTGGAACGATCTGCGCGGCATCAGCCTGACGCTGCTGGGGCTGCGCGCTCATCACCAGCGAGCGGTGCTGGAAATGGGAATGGATCGCCCCGGTGAGGTGGCGCTGCTGGCCGAGGTCGGGCGTCCGCGCTGGGGCATCGTCACGGCGGTGAGTGCCACCCACCTGGAATATTTCCCCAGCATGACCGACCTTGTCGCCACCGAACGTGGCATGGTGGAATCCCTGCCGGCGGATGGGCTGGCGCTCCTCAATGATACTGATCGCCTGGTGCGAGGGATGATCCCGTTCGCCACCTGCCCCGTCTTCCTCTTCGGCACATTGCCGGGCGACGATCTGCGGGCGACGCGGGTCAGCAGCCGGGGAACGGAAGGGCTGAACTTCATTGCCCGGCGCGGGGAAGAAGCCGTTGAGGTCCGCACAAACCTGATCGGGCGGCATCTGGTGACATCCGCGCTGGCGGCGCTGAGCCTGGCGCTGGCGGATGGATGGTCGCTGCGTGACGCGGCTGAGGCGCTGAGCCGGGTGCAGGTGCCACAACGCATGCGCTTCCTGCCGGGGTTGCGCGGCAGCACGATCATCGACGACACGTATAACGCCTCGCCGGAAAGCATGCGCGCCGCGCTGGATGTGCTGGCGGACTGGCCGCGCGAACTGGGGGGGCGACGCCTGGCGCTGCTGGGGACGATGCGCGAACTGGGGCCGCGCTCGTGGCGCGAGCATCACCGGCTGGGACGGCGCGCAGCATGGCGCTGCCAGGCGCTGTGGGTGACGGGCGAGGAGCGCGAGGCCATTGCCGATGGAGCGCGGGCGGGTGGTCTGCACGATGTGCGCGTCTTCGCTGATCCTTTCGAGGCTGCGCAAAACGTGGCCACCACGCTGCAACCGCACGATGTGCTGCTGGTGAAAGCCTCACACGCGGTGGGGCTGGAACAGGTGTTGCCGCTGCTCACAGAGAAGGAATAATCAAAGGATTTGTGGCTACTTCTCTTAGAAAAAAGCCGAACATCTGTTATAGTAAGAAGCAGAGAACTTCCTATGTGAGGTCGGGTTTCGTCAGTGACCCCACGCCTGCAAGGCGGGGGCTTGTGAAAGCAAGTCCTGATACTGACCAGTCTCAGCCCTGAGAGGGGCTACGTTACCAGAGAATGCATAGGCACCGTTGGGTGACGTTCCAGCCTGACGCTCTGCGGCCAGTGATTAAATCGGTCGATTGGGAAGGCCCGTGTCGCTGGCAAATGAAGGAAACCTCTGGATAACTTTGACGAGGAAAACCTTACCCGCGCAAGCGGAGACTTCGAGGAGTTGGCCATGTCATTCGTATTCGTCGTGGATCAGAACCGCAAGCCGCTTGACCCAGTGCATCCTGGTCGAGCGCGGTTCCTGTTGAGCGCGGGGCATGCCGCCGTGCTGCGACGCTATCCTTTCACCATCATTCTGAAGGAAGCCAGGCCGGATGCCCAGCCCCAGCCCTTGCGGGTGAAACTGGACCCTGGCAGCAAGACCACAGGCATGGCGGTGGTCAATGATGCGAGCGGGCAAGTCGTGTGGGCGGCAGACCTGGCGCATCGTGGCGAGCAGGTCAAAGCCAGGCTGGAGAGCAGGCGCACGCAACGGCGAGGGCGGCGTCACCGGCACACCCGCTATCGCCCGCCCCGCTTTGCAAACCGCACCCGTCCTGAGGGGTGGCTGCCCCCCTCGCTGCGCAGCCGGCTGGGCAACCTGCTGACCTGGGTAGCTCGCCTCTGCCGCTGGTGTCCCATTAGCGCAATCAGCATGGAACTGGTGCGCTTCGATACCCAGTTGATGCAGAATGCGGAGATCAGTGGCGTGGACTATCAGCAAGGCGAATTGCAGGGTTATGAAGTGCGCGAATACCTTTTGGAGAAGTGGGGGCGGAAGTGCGCCTACTGTGGTGCGAAGAGCGTCCCCTTGCAGATTGAGCACATTATCCCCAGAGCACGGCATGGTTCAGATCGCGTCAGCAACTTAACACTGGCCTGTGAGACATGTAACCAGGCCAAAGGCACCATGACTGCCGCTGAGTTTGGCCATCCGGAAATACACGCCCAGGCCAAGCGGCCCTTGCGCGATGCCGCAGCCGTCAATGGCACCCGCTGGGTACTGTATCGGCGACTACAAGCAATGGGACTGCCCGTAGAAACGGGAAGCGGTGGGCGGACCAAGTGGAATCGCACGCGACGCAATCTACCGAAAACACACTGGCTGGATGCGGCCTGTGTGGGAGAAAGCACGCCGGACCTCCTGCACGTGCAGCAGGTGATGCTGTGGTGCATCACCGCAACGGGACGCCAGCGACGGCAGATGTGCTTGATGGACGCCTCTGGCTTTCCTCGTACCAAAGGCAAAGGCGTGAGCGTGGTGCAGGGCTTTCGCAGTGGCGACATCGTGCGGGCGGTGGTGCCGGCAGGGAAATATGCTGGGGTACATATTGGCAAAGTGGCAGTAAGAGCCAGGGGATCGTTCAATATTGCCACTCAGGCGGGAACCATCACCGATATTTCGTATCGGCACTGTCATCGGCTCCATGCCGCCGATGGCTATGGGTATCAGAAAGGAGGGGCGGCGCTTCCTCCCCATGCCTCAATGGCAGAGGTTCCCGCGCCGCAATTCTGATGGTTGCTCGAAAAAAATCTGTTCAGCCCCAAACATCACCACAACCAATGCTACTCCCATTTGCGTTGCCGATGCCATTTTATGCAACTGAGATGGGGGAGGCGTATCTGGGTGATTCTCTTGCGATCATGAAAGCACTGCCCGACAAAAGCGTTAATCTCATTTGCACTTCTCCCCCATTTGCCCTTTGCCGGAAAAAAGAATATGGGAATGAAGACGAAGAAGAATATATCGAGTGGTTTATGCCATTCGCAAAAGAAATCTTTCGCCTTTTAAAAGATGACGGCTCTTTCGTATTAGATCTAGGCGGTGCCTATATTCCCGGTCATCCAGTGAGAAGCATTTATCAATTTGAACTTCTTGTTAGACTGGTAAAAGAAACTGGCTTTTATCTTGCACAAGAATTCTTTCATTATAACCCTGCCCGATTGCCAGCGCCAGCCGAATGGGTGAATGTGCGACGTATCCGTGTGAAAGATAGTGTCAACGTGGTTTGGTGGCTGAGTCGCTCAAAAAATCCAAAGGCAGATAACAGGCGGGTATTAATCCCCTATAGTGATAGCATGAAAACGTTGCTCAAGCAGGGATATAAGGCGAAGTTGCGTCCAAGTGGTCATGACATCAGTACAAAATTCTCGAAAGATAATGGAGGGGCAATCCCTTCAAACGTCCTCGAAATGTCAAATACCGAATCAAACTCATACTATCTTCGTCGTTGTAAAGAGGAGGGCATCAAGGCACATCCTGCGCGATTCCCTAGCAGTTTTCCTGAGTTCTTCATAAAATTCACAACCGAACCAGGAGATCTCGTGCTTGATCCTTTTGCGGGATCAAATACCACTGGTGCAACAGCCGAGCGGCTACAACGAAGATGGCAAGCCATCGAGTTATGCGAAGAGTATCTTCGCGCATCGAAGTTTCGGTTTGAAGAGATCGCGCCAGTAAAGGGAGGGTTATGGGATGCCGGCAGTGCCACGCGATGAATTAATTAGCAGATTTGAAGAAAGCGTACGAGATTCCGGCTATCAATCACTTTTGCTCAGTGATCAGAAAACAAAGCCGTTTCGTTTTGATGTTTACAACGACATCGAACGTTTTACTATTATCGCTTATATCTGGACTCTGACTCAAGGTGGAGGAAAAGGACGTCATCGTGATGATGAGTTCAAAATCCAATTGACGTTATCAGGAAATCAATGGCAAAAAGGATTATTATTTCCAGAAAACACTGTTACCCTCCTTCTTGGATGGTCTGAGGATTTGCATGTGTGGGCTGGATTTGATGCTCACTATCATCAGGTGCTCACTGGCCGTTCAAATATGGTTTCGATTTATGGAGACGCTTTAGAGAAAGCAGCGAATGGCCAGATTGGAATGAACAAGAAAGATAATGGCGAAACAGCGGTAGCATTCCCCCCATTTTTTCTTGTTGATTATGCAAAAAATGTCAATGTACTACACGGATATGCTCAAGAAGAAGTTGCTACAGAGGCGGTAGAGCAAGCTACCCTTAAAACAGACAACCCTTTAAAAGTAGCAGATATCCCTGCCGTTAAACGATCAACTATATCAGTGACGCTTTTTCAGCGTTATCGAGATCGAAGGTTTCGATCGAATATTATTAGGATCTATGGCAATCGATGTGCCATAACTGGAATGCAGCTTGATTTAGTAGATGCTGCGCATATTATTGATGTTGCTTACGATGAAAGTACTGATGAAGCAAAAAATGGTCTCTGCCTTTCTGCTCTTTGCCACCGAGCATTTGATATAGGACTTATAGGTGTAACGCCAGAATATCGAGTTGTTCTCAGTCAAGAGAAAGTTGCTGAATTACAAGGTCGAGCGGTCATAGACGGACTTGATACGTTTCGCGGTCTGTTACGTCCTGATTTGATTTTGCCCCAAGATCCTGCTTATCATCCATCACCAGAATATTTACGGCGTCGTTTTGAACTTCACGGGTGGGATATCTCATCCTTTTCATAAAAGAGGAGCAGGCTATGCAACCGCTGGTCGGGATCATCATGGGGTCGCAGTCGGATTGGGAGACGATGCGCCATGCGGCGGAGACGCTGGAAAAGCTGGGGGTGCCGCATGAGGTGCGCATCGTGTCGGCACACCGCACGCCGGATCTGCTCTTTGAGTATGCCGCGACGGCGGAGGGGCGTGGGCTGGCAGTGATCATCGCGGGCGCAGGCGGCGCGGCGCATTTGCCGGGGATGACGGCGGCGAAAACGGTGTTGCCGGTGCTGGGCGTGCCGGTGGAATCCAAGGCGCTCAAGGGGATGGATTCGCTGCTTTCCATCGTGCAGATGCCGGCGGGCGTGCCGGTGGGCACGCTGGCCATCGGGCGCGCCGGCGCGGTGAACGCGGCGCTGCTGGCGGCAAGCATTCTCGGCACGCAGCACACGGAGATCCGCGAGGCGCTGCGCAGGTTTCGCGATGAGCAGACCCAGGCGGTGCTGGACCATCCCGATCCGCGAGAGGGGCAAACATCATGACAACCATTGGCATCATGGGCGGGGGACAACTGGGGCGCATGCTGGCGCTGGCCGGTTATCCGCTGGGGCTGCATTTTCGCTTCATCGATCCGGTGGCGGGCGAAGCGCCGGTGGATGCGCTGGGCGAGCGCGTGCGGGGCGATTACACGGACCCCGCCGCGTTGGAACAGTTTGCAGCGGGTGCGGACGTGGTGACGTATGAATTCGAGAATGTGCCGGTCGCGGCGGCGCAGCAGTTGGCGGCGCGCCTGCCGGTCTATCCTCCGCCCGCCGCGCTGGAAGCCTCGCAAGATCGCTTGCGGGAGAAGAGCTTTTTCCGCGAGCAGGGCATCCCCACGCCGCCGTTCCTGGCGGTCAACACGCGGGAAGAACTGGATGCCGCCATCAAAGAGATCGGCCTGCCGGCGGTGCTGAAGACGCGGCGCATGGGCTATGACGGCAAGGGGCAGGCGCTGTTGCGCGCTCAGGAAGATATCGCCCCGGCATGGGAAGCGTTGCAGGGGAACGATCTCATCCTGGAAGGTTTCGTGGCGTTCGACCGCGAGGTGTCGATTCTGGCGGCGCGCAGCACGACCGGCGAGATCGCATATTATCCGCTGGTGCAGAACAAGCACCGCGACGGCATCTTGCGCCGTTCCATCGCTCCCGCGCCCGACACCGCGCCGGAATTGCAAGCCCTGGCGCAGAGCTACGCCGCCCGCGTGGTGGAAGCGCTGAATTACGTGGGATTGCTGGCGATTGAGTTGTTCCAGGTGGGCGAAACGCTCATCGCGAATGAGATGGCCCCTCGCGTCCATAATTCCGGCCACTGGACCATCGAAGGCGCGGAGACGAGCCAATTCGAGAATCACCTGCGCGCCATTTTGGGCTTGCCGCTGGGCAGCACTGCACCGCGCGGCCACATCGCCATGCTCAACATCATCGGCACATTGCCCGAAACGCCGGCGGTGCTTGCCATCCCCAACGCGCACCTGCATCTTTATGACAAAGCGCCACGCCCTGCCCGCAAGCTGGGCCATGTGACGCTGCGCTGCGACGACGCAGAGACTTTTGAGGAACGGTTGGCGGCGCTGAAACCGCTGGTGCCGAGGGATTAAGTAAGCCGGCGGTTCAAACCGTCGGCTTGATCAATGCCAGTGCACGTTGCTCTAATGCCAACCGGTGCAATATGGCCCATAGATTTTGTTGATGCCATTGGGCGCATACCAAACACAGCCTCTGGTTTGGTTGTTTGGTGCCCACACCATGTTGGTATACCAACTGTATTCATTGCTCGGTATCTCTGTGTAGGTCAACGCACCATCACTGGAGGATGAGGCGCGTTCGATATCGACCTTTACCAGGACAAAGGTGCTTCCTGACCCACCGTCGATACTGGCGGAAGTCCAGTTCGACTGGCATTTGCCACCCGAGTAATGCAGGGTGATGGTGACATAGCCATTGTTATCGGTCTCCTGTGGATAGTCCGGGCAATTCTGCTGGATGTAATCGCGATTGTCGCAGCTTGCATCACTGGGTGTGTTAGCGCAGTCGGAAGGGCTGAACGTCTTCCCGCTTTGCAATGGCGACCAGCCACTCCAGCCGCCGCCATCCTTAACAAAATTGTGATAGAGGTTGTTATCCGAGCCAAAGGCGAACACCTCTAATCGGCCATCATAGGTGTTAGCTGTTGCAGGGGTGGCATCTACGAAGCGATACCCCGTTTGCAACGAGGACCAGCCGCTCCAACTGCCATTGACCGCTGTCTGGAAGTTGTGGTAAATGTCTCCAGCACCGTTATTGGTCGTGAACAATTCCAGCCGTCCGCCACCATTGTTCCCGACACCCACCGCGCTGTTATAGTTGTTCCCGTTGAGAGCTTGTAATGCACTCCAACCACTCCAGCCGCCACCCGATAGTTCGTAATTGTGCTGGATGTTATTGGAATTATCCATTGCATACACTTCCAAGCGGCCATCGTCGTTGCGCCCGACGGACACTTCACCCAGGAAGCTCGTTCCGGTTTGGAGAGGCGTCCATGATGACCAACCGCTATTGGGAGCTTTCTGCCAGATGTGCCAGACGTTGTTGTCGTTGCCCAGAACAAATACTTCGAGCCGCCCGTCAACGTTTTGACCGAGTTGCGGATCTCCTTTGAAGCTGTATCCACTTTCAAGCGCCGACCAGCCGCTCCAGCCACCATCCGCGACTACCTGATAGTTGTGCCAGATATTGCCGTCCGACCCACGGGCAAAGAGTTCCAAGCGGCCATCTTGATTGCGCGCAACGGCGGGAGTACCTTGAAAAGCATAGGCCTGGGTTAACAGGAACCACCCGCTCCATCCACAACCAGCGCAACTTTGCTCGTTGGCGTAGATAGCGTTATTGGTGCCGCGCGCAAAAACCTCCAAGTTTCCATCCTGATTGATCCCTACGGCAGGATCACTGGTGAACGACCATCCACTCTGAACAGGTGCCCAGCTGCTCCATCCTCCATTAGCGGTCGTTTGCCAGATATGCCAGATGTTGCCGTCACTGCCATGTGCGAACACTTCCATGCGCCCATCTGCGTTACTGGCGGCATACGTGAACAAGCTTGGCGGAGCCAGCAGTGTTGCGATCTCAGCAAGGCTATGGAGTGCCGGAATGGCGGTGTAAGCACCTGGGTTGACATCTAATATGCCATTCATCCCCGATGTGTTGCACTTGCTGAAACAGATCCAGGCGGATGTCTGCTGATCTCCGCTGGTTGCATCATTCAGGTAATACGGTGGGTTTAAGCAGGCGGTTCCGTAGGGTGGGACCGCCGCGCAGGTGTTGAGTTCGTGGCGATATTGCGTGTTCGCATCCGCCGTATAGCGCACGTAGTCCGGGCTGTAGCCATAATCGATCACGCCGTAGAGGATCTTAAAGTTTGCTTGCATTCCCAAAGCACTGGCAGCTTGCACCACGCCATCGCCGTCAGGATTGGGATCGTTGGCTCCGTACCACTCAGCGAAACAGGAAAGCGAATTGCCGGGATAGGTGCTGTTGCAAGCGTCCGAAGCTGCCATCAGCGCCCAATAGGTTCCGGGATAGACACCTTGCGGTGCTTGTAATTTGTTCACCAGGTTCATAAAATTACTGCCAACGATCATATCGCTGACTTCCTGGCTTGCACCCAAAGAACCGCCGAGATTTTGTTCTGAGAC
Source organism: Pseudomonadota bacterium (assembly GCA_021323815.1). Taxonomy (GTDB): domain Bacteria; phylum Chloroflexota; class Ktedonobacteria; order Ktedonobacterales; family JACDGC01; genus JAJPKG01. The sequence goes on along the minus strand of JAJPKG010000093.1, from coordinate 13,129 downwards.
TTGATATCCGCCGGTGATCCCTGCATGCGGCGTTCCTACTGTGACCACACGTTTCACATGCAGAGGATTGGTCGGGAAATCTCCGTTGTAATTGGAGTTGCCGGATTGGCCCGATTCACCGATGGCAGCCCGGACGATGAGACCACCCATGCTATGGGCTAGAATCGTTACTGGTGTCGAAGGATAGATGGTGGCAACATACCATGCAAACAGGCAGGCGAGATAGTTGATGGGATCATTGACATATCCATCCGCCTTTCCCTTCAGACTGTTGCAATGGTTCAAGCCGGGATTCGACACGGTGCCGTAGTAGTATGTATCGCTGATATTGGCATCGCAATCCGACTCGTGGCTATCGCTGTAATAGCCGACTTCTTTGATGTTCGACCAACCTCGCCCTGAGAGGTAGGTCCATGCAGACGTGGGATCATTCGAATCAGTGGCGTTGAAACCTCCGTAACAACTGTCACTAAATCCATGAACCATCAACAATGTTGTGCCATCCGGAAAAGAACCGGCAGCTTTTGCGGGGAGGGATGACACTATGTCTGCCCCTAAAGATGCGAATGTGGTTGCCAGGCTGATGAAAATTGCAAGCCAACGAAGCCTTGCATTCTCGCGGTTGTGCATGATTCGTTCGTTCATGAGACCAACCTCCTGTGAATAATGGACATCCTGTGCCATCCCCAATTCTGTATTGTTCAGTTAGGGGCAATGTCGCGCGGTTGCGAGCATGGCGACAGTATAAATAGGGAGAGCACAACCGTCAAGCAGCATTATTGGAGTAATCAGAGCATTTTGGGCCATGTAGCGAGCCGGTGGTTGATGGGATATGCAAAAATAGCGCGGATATCGTGTGGCACGCTCGCCGGGGACATGCTGTCCCTGGCGAGCTGGCGCGTGACCAGTTTCCTCTGGCCGCCGGATAACGGTTCGGTGCCGGCAGGATGCTGAAATTCCTGAGGGAAATGGGGTAGGATGTCGTCAAACATCAGTTGTTCCCTTCGGTTACGCGGCGCTGGCGCACGGCCTCATAAGCGAAGATGGCGGCGGCAACGGCGACGTTGAGCGAATCGGCGTGGCCCAGCATGGGGATGCGCGCGACGGCATCGCAGGCGGCCATGACATCGGGTGGCAGGCCGGTGCGCTCGTTGCCCATCAACAGCGCTACTGCGCCCGTCATCTGCGTGTGCCAGATATCTTTCGCCCCCGCGCCCGCCGCGCCGATCAGGCGTAGCCGACGCTCTCGCAGTGCCGCCAGCGCCTTCGCGGGATCGTGCAATTCGATGATCGGCACAGAGAAAATCGATCCCATGCTGGCGCGGATGGCTTTGGGATCGAACGGGTCGGCGTAGCGCTTGCCGAACGCGACGACCGCTGCCGCGCCCGCTCCATCCGCCGTGCGGGCGATGGTGCCGAGATTGCCGGGATCTTGCGGCTCAAAGACGGCCAGCACCAGCGGCGCGCCATTTGTTGGGATGGCACCGATGTCGGCATGCGGGCGCTCGGCAACGGCGATGATGCCTTGCGAGGCGTCGCGCTCCGAGAGGGAATCCAGCACATCAGCGGAGGCGGCGACGAGGGTTGCGCCGCGCTTTTCGGCATCGGCCAGGGTGGAGCGGGCAAGGTCACTGCGCACGCGATCGGGGGCGTAAAGCATCGTGTCGATGGGCAGGCGCACGCGCACGGCTTCGATGATGGCGCGCAGCCCTTCGATGACGATGCGCCCTTCTTGCTGGCGCGCATCACGATGCCCCAGCGCCCTGATGCGCTTGACCAGGGGATTGCGCGTGCTGGTGATGATGGTTTCTTCTGGCTGGGTCATGATACATCCTTTGTTTGTTGTGGAGGGTTTGGCCCCACCCCCGCTCCTCCCCAGCAAAGCTGGAAAGGGGAGATCATGCAGCACAGGTGTCGTGTAGATCAACGCTGATCCCTGCCCGAACGATCTCCCCCCTCTCTACCGAAGGTGGGAAGGGGGCTGTTATCGCCGGCGGGTCTTGCTGAGCAGTTTGCGCGAAAAGGTCAGGGGCAAACCGGCATCTTCGGCGAAATGCTGGAACATCTGATAGAAACGGGCGCGGTCTTCGGTGGTGATGACCGCGACGGCGTCGGCGGTCTCGATGGCATAGGGATAGCCGTTGCCGGCGACGAGTTCGGCGCGCAGCACGTCCAGCATGCGGGGCAGCAGGTCGCTTTCCGCCAGCCAGCGCGGCATCTCTAAGCGTGCCGGGGGGCGATCCGCCGCCGCGCGCAGATAGGCGAAGGCGATGGAGCCTCGCTGAGAGCCATATTCTGAGAGCACGTCGCCCCGCGCCGATAGGAAGGGGATGCAGGCATCGCCCCAGCCGAGCGCGTCGCCCCACAACAGGGCATCGTGGATGCGTCGTTCGTTGGGCAAGGCACGCTCAGGGAAGACGACGCACAGCATGGTCGCCAGGTCACGGGCGAAGCTGGTATCGATATAGGCGATCAGCGGCACGCGGGTTTGTTCTGAGGTTTCCAACAATCTGGTGACGGCAGCGATATAGGCCGAGCGCAGGGGCGATTCCTTGCGCAGGGCGAAGGAGACGATCAGCGAGCCGTCCAGCAGGGCCAGCGGGGGTGGCGCATCGGGGGATTGGTGCCACGCTTGCATCCACTCGCCCAGAGTGCGCGCCTCAAGCTCAAAGCGGCGCAGGTTGACCAGTTCTTCCGCCGCCAGTTGCGCGTTCAGTTCGGTCTCATCGGGAATCATGCCGGCGGTGGCGACCAGATCATCCGGCCCCAGCACTTCAACGCGGGCATCTTTGACATACGCTTGCTTGGGATCGTGTGGATTGGCGAAGATGGCGGCCTGCACCAGCCCGACCGGAATCGATACCTCGCGCCAGGGAAGGATCTGGCTGCCATCCACGGCAACGGTGGTGATGCCGGTGATGACGCGCTCCGCCCATTCCCGCGCCGCCTCGTGGTGCGCGAACGCCTGACCGAAGCGGCTGAGGGGCAGCGCGTCGGATGATGACGCGAGCCAGGCGTCATAGGCCGCGACGGGGCGCGCGCCGATGCTGCCATGTTCTTCCTGCTTGGCTAACTGCGCTTCCAGCGCGGCGCGGGTGGGATAGCGCATGCGCAACTCGGCCAGGGCGGCGCGATAGTTTGCCAACGCTTCGCCGAAAGCGTCTTCCTGGCGGGTGAAGCTGGCGCGCTTGCTTTCCAGGGCAGGCGCGACGAGATGCGTGTAGAGCATTACGATCCCTCAATCCTCTCTGCCAGCCAGCGCAGCAACATCCGCGTCAGTTGCACGCGAACCTGCGAAAAACCATGATCGGCGTCCAACAGATCGTGTTGCAGGTGGGCCACGCCCGCTTCCTGATATGCGGCGATCAACGGATTGTGATGCAGAGACGGCGGGGCGATGGTGTCGCGTGCTGCGCCGATGAGATAGATGTACTTCTGCCGTAAGGCCGGACCCAGCAGGCGCAAATCCCATGATGAGCCGGCGGTGATAGTCTCTTGCACCAGTGCCATGCTGGACGTTCCGTGCAGCGGCACGACGTTCTCTTCCCACTCGCGCGCCAACATCTGCTGGTTGGCCTCGTCTTGCAACAGCCAGGGGATGATGACACCGAAATTGAAGCCGCCAAAGGAGGCTGCCCAGAGGATATCAGCATCACGCGCCGCCGTCATCAGCGCGTCGAATCCGCCCATGCTGTGCCCCACCAGCGCGATCCGCCCTCGATCGATGTTGAACTTTTGTGCCGTATCCGCCTGGCGGAGATAGGCGAGGCAGGCGGCTACGTCGTCAATGCAGCCTCCAAAGGTGAAATTTCCCTGGCTGCCCCACGCGCCGCGATAGTGAAACACCAGCACATTCCATCCTGCGCGCTGAAATGGATAGGCCAGATCAGCATTTTGCTGGGTGCCGGGGAACCCATGCAAAAGGAGCACGGTTGGATGAGACCCTTTGCCTTGCGCCGTGAGGAGCGTTCCAATGAGCATGGCACTGCTGCTGGGAAAGGTGATCTGTGCAACGCTGGGAGGAAAATCAGCATCGACCGGGGGATCTTGGGCCAGGGGATCAAACATCGCCATCTGCGGGCAAGCCTCCGTCCATCTTATGTACCTCTTCATGATAGACTCTTGTGCCGTATGCGATCAAGCACAAGATGAGGGTGGCGCGTTCAATTGCGCTCGGTCCAGAGGAACAGGAAGCCTCATGGGGGACTTGACGGGAATTGCCCCGATTTTCTATATTCAACATAATATCCGCTTTATCCTTTCATCCACGCGGATAGAGGTCCTGTGGCGCGTGCGGCATGTTTTCCCCTGATGTGCCAGCCGTTGTCAGAGCAGGCGCATAGGGTTGATTCATGCTGAGCGCTCCACCATTCGCGCACACAAAGGAGCAGAGCATGGGCAAATCCGCAATGGCGCGAGCATCGCTGGTGTTGCTGCTGGTGCCGTTTGTCGCCTTGTTGTGGGTCGCAAGCTACAACAAGACCGATCCCGCCATCGAAGGCATTCCGTTCTTCTATTGGTATCTGTTGCTGTGGCTGCCCCTCAGCACGGCCATCACCGCCATCGTCTATTTCGCGAACCGGAAGTGACCACCGTCGGCGCACAGCGCGATGATCCGCCATCGCCTGCGCACAGTGTAATGCCGGCAGCATAGGGGCTGCCGCGAACGGAGGAATTCCTATGATCAACTGGAACGCGATCAACTGGACCGCGCTCATTATCTTCGCCGCCTTGTTTTTGCTCGTCACCGTCATCGGCTTCGTTGCCGCGCGCTGGCGCAGGGGCGATCTGAACAACATCCAAGAATGGGGCCTGGGCGGACGGTCTTTCGGCACGCTCATCACCTGGTTCCTGCTGGGTGGCGACCTCTATACAGCCTACACGTTCATCGCCGTGCCGGCGCAGGTCTTTGCCTCTGGGGCCATCGGCTTTTTCGCCGTGCCGTACACCATTCTGGTGTATCCCTTCATCTTCGTCGTGATGCCGCGCCTGTGGGCCGTCGCGCACAAGCATAAGTTCGTGACGGCAGCGGATTTCGTGGAGGGGCGCTTCCAGAGCAAACCACTGGCACTGGCCGTCGCGTTCACCGGCATTCTGGCGACCATGCCGTATATTGCCTTGCAACTGGTGGGCCTGCAAGCTGTGCTCTCAGCGATGGGCCTCAGCGGCTCAGGCATCGTGGGCGATCTGCCGCTGATCATCGCCTTCTTGATTCTGGCCTTGTATACGTTCAGCAGCGGGTTGCGCGCCCCTGCGCTGGTGGCCATCGTCAAAGATGCGCTGATCTATATCACCGTGCTGGCGATCATCATCTACGTCCCGATCAAGCTCGGCGGGTTCGGCAACATTTTCGGTGCTGTCGCTCAGCATGCCCAGGTGACGAAAGGCTTCACGGAGACGCTTTCATCCGATCCCTCAAAAGGGAATTCGATGTGGGCATTTGCCACGCTGGCTTTCGGCTCGGCGTTCGCACTTTTCCTCTATCCCCATTCCGTCACCAGCACGTTGAGTTCAAATAGCGGGCGCGTCATCCAGCGGAATGCCATGCTGCTGCCGCTTTATTCGGTGATGCTGGCGTTTCTGGCACTGACGGGCTATATGGCCCTTGCCGCCCATCTGCATCCAGCCACCGCCACCGGGGCGGTGCCAGCGTTGGTCAACTATGCCTTCCCGGATTGGTTCAAGGGGGTGGCTTTCGCCGCCATCGGCATCGGCGCGCTGGTTCCCGCTGCTGTGATGTCCATTGCCGCTGCTAACCTCTTCACCCGCAACATCTATAAGGCCTTCTTCCGCCCGAACGCGAGCATCGCAGAAGAAGCGAGTACTGCGAAGATCACGTCGCTGGTGGTCAAGATCGGCGCGCTGATCGTCGTTCTGGCGATTCCCGTGGCGCAGGCCATCAACCTGCAACTGCTGGGCGGCATGTGGATTTTGCAGACACTGCCGCCGGTGATCCTCGCGCTGTATACGCGCTGGTTCAACCGCTGGGCGCTGCTGGTGGGGTGGGCTGCCGGCATGGTCTATGGCACGTTTACCATGCTTCAGCCGCTCTTTAACCCGACGGCGTTTGGCTTGCCGGCCAATGGCGGCAAGGTGCTCTCGACCGTTCCCATCACGCTGGGCAGCATGAAGCTCAACGGCTATGTGGCGCTTGATGCGGTGGTGGTGAATATCGTCGTTGCGGCGGTGCTGTCGCTGGTGCTCAACCTGGCGCGCGTCTCGAACGGCAACGATGTAACCAAACCATCGGATTACGTCGAGGCAGAAGAGCCGGTGTCACCCACCGAGATCGGCGCTGCGCCTGCGCTGGCCGAGTAATGCTATGCCGCCGAACTCGCGTCCCCGCCTGGTCTTTCAGGCGGGGGCGTTTTGCATTTAGTTGGAAAACACCCAGGTCTGGATATCTTGCGTAGCGTTGTAGTACCACGTGGAGCCGGTGAAGCCGACATAGGCATAGGAACTGCCGATGGTGGCGGCAATGTCGATGGTATAGGTTTGCGTGGAACTGGCACCCGTCGTGGTATCGATGATGGTGACGGTCAGCGTCGCGTTGGCATAGCTCAGCGTCACCAGCATCACGTCGCCGCTCCGCAGATCGAGCGGCGCGGTGAGAATTTCCGGCTGATCCGGCGCAGCACCGTTGGTGTAGACGCCGGTTGCGCTGGTGGTCGTTTTGGTGTGCGGATTCCAGAAATCCAGCTTCATGGCGACGCTGTTGGGGATGCCGGCATAGCCCAGAAAGTAGCAGCATTTGCCGAGTGCCTGTGGCGTGTTCGCCTGGATGGTGAAGGTTGCGCCATCAGCATGGGCATCCGTCGCCTGATAGGTGAATTGCGTTGTGAACTGCGTAATATTGACCGGCTGGTTGTAAAAGGCGCTGCGTGTCTCGTAATACGAGCGTTGGTCGGTCAGGCGCAGGCTGTTGCCGGTGAGGTATGCCCCGTTGTTGAGCTGCATGGAGCCGTTGGCGATGAATCCGCTGGCAAAGTCGATGACCGGCAGCGGCGTGGGTGTTGGGAACGGCGTGGGCGAAGGGTACGGCGTGTAGGTGGGATACGGCACCTGCGGCGTATAGGTAGGATAGGGCGTGTAGGTAGGCGGCACAATCGGTCCGCCTGGGTTGTAATAAAACGGCGTCGGGGTGGGTGGCACGGTCGGCACCGCGCCGGGCGTGTCGTGGGGATGCGGCGTCACATGCAGCGCAATGCCGGTGGGCGTCTTGTCGCCCGCGCCACTGCCGATCCCTTGATAGACTTGATGCGTCACCAAGAAGATGATCAACAACGCCGCGACGCCGGTGATGCCGAACCCCGCCAGGATCGGCCAGATCTTCGTGTCACGGATGGCGCGTGTGAAGAGGGTATCGCCAGTGGAAATATCAGGCTTCTCAGGCTCCATGCTCCGCTCCTTTGCCGTCAAGTCGCCGCGTAGGAGGTGGTTGGTCCGCTGCGCGGGGCAGCACGATGTGGAAGGTTGATCCTTCGCCGGGAATGCCCGCGCTTTCCACCCAGATGTCGCCGTGCATCGCCTGCACGTTTGCGCGGCAGATCGCCAACCCCAGCCCTGAGCCGATGACCGGCGAGCCTTCGTCGCGCGAAAGGCGCACGAACGGCTCAAAGATGATCAGCGCTTTGTCGGGGGGAATGCCCATACCCTGATCGCGCACGGTGATCTCGACGAACCCCAGCTTTTCCGCCGGCAGCCGGCCAGGGCGCAACACCTGGGCCTCGCGCAGGCTCAGCGGGCGCGCGGCAATGGTGATGGGGCTGTTGGGCGGCGAATATTTGGCCGCATTTGCCAGCAGGTTGCCCAGCACTTCTTGCAGATGTTCCGTTTCCGCCAGCACGGCCAGGTCGTTGGGGATCTGCACCTGCACCAGTTGGCGGTTGCCGGGCGAGAGCAACGCCAGCATACGCGCCGCCTGCCACGCCAGCGGGGCCAGCGCGATCGGTTTGAGATCCAGATCGGTCACTGTGTGCAGGCGGCGAATTTCGAGGATGGATTGCACCAGCTTGGTGAGGCGCTCGGCCACCTCGGTGCCGCTCTGCAACATGCGCTGCTGTTCTTCCAGTTTGCCCTGGCTGCCCAACGTCTGGGCCATCACCAGGTAATGCTGCACGGCCATGATGGGGTTGCGCAGTTCGTGGTTGACGCTGGCGATGAATTGCTCGCGCAGTTGCTCGGTCTCTTTTTCGCGGGCATAGGCCAGACGCACGTCGGCCAGGTCGCGCTGCATGCGGCGAAAGCCATATGTTCCGGCAAAAGAGAGGAAGCCGGCCCCCATCTGGGCCAGCAGCGGCACGATCACCAGCAGCGCGTTCACCCGCAGGTGCAGCGTGGCCTGTGCGTTGGCGGAAAGTGGCGTCACGGCCAGCAGCAGCGCGCTGAAGGCGAACGATGCGCCGGTGACGACCACCACCACGCGCGGCGAGGCCAAAATGCCCGCCAGGATGATGGGCAGCAGGAACGCGGTCAGCGCGACCAGCGTCCCGCTCTGCAAGGTGCCGTCAATGGGGCCGGTGTTGATGGTGATGATGACGGAGGTCAAAAACGTGCCCACCAGCGCCAGTTGCGCCGCCAGTTCCACGCGCCGGGTGGCCGTCGCCCACAGCGCCACGCCAAACAGCGCACCGCTCAGCAGCATTTGCAGCAACGTGGAAGCCGCCAACGCCACCGACGAGACCGGCACCAGCACCAGGGTATAGATCAGCAAACCCGGCACCGCCAGCCGCAACACCTGCCAGCGCCGCGCGGCATAGACCGACGCCAGCGCCGCGCGCTCCACCGGCGTCATGCGGCTCATCGAAGGCTGGCTCATTATGATTCCTCGTCATCAGCCAAATTATGCTCCGCCGGCAGGGGATAGTCCGCCATGTTCATCGCCCGTTCGGCGCGCTCCTCTTGTGCCAGCGAGGCTGCCAGGCGAATGGCTTCGACAAGTTGCATGGGGCTGACGGGCTTGGTCAGATAGCAGTCCGCGCCCGACATCAGCCCGATGAGCTGATCTTTTTCCTGCACGCGCGCTGATAGAATGACGATAGGAAGATCCGCCGTTTGTGGGTCGCCGCGCAATGCCCGCACCAGTTGAAAACCATCCATACGCGGCATGCCGACATCCACCACCACCACATCGGGCCGCTCCGCCATACAACGTTCCAGGCCCGCCGCGCCATCCATCGCCACCGAGACCACGAAATCGCCATAGATGCGGAGCGCCGAGCTGATGACATCCACAATATAGGGATCGTCATCGATAACCAAAACGGTGTGTGCTGCCATAGCGCCCTCCGCTTATTGTCAGCATGCTGATGTCATGCTGAACTCTTCATAAGAAGGAAACGAAGCTGAGTATAGCAGATAACATGCAGCCGGACAATTACGGATTCTATTACGACAGGCTGTTGTGCAGAAAATTCGAGGCACCATCTGAGCGCGCCAAAAGATGCTTGAGGAAACCGATCTTCCTAGTGGTCCTGTCCCACTTGTAAGATCGTCGCAGGTCTTCTATAGTAGGCGTGCACCAGGCATTATGCGGGCACATGTACCCTAGAGACAGATGGGGGAATAGCAGCAATGGCGTTGAATGAGGTGGGCGCGGCGGCGAAACCGCGCTGGGGCGGGCGCTGGCGATGGCTGGCGATGATGGCGGTGGTCAGCGTGCTGCTGGTGCAGGGGATGCTGGCGGCAAACCAGATTCTCAGCCAAGTGAACGTGGGCAACGCGCCGCCGTCAACCATCGTGCTGCCCACCGTTGGCCCTACATCACATCAGATCACCCCGGCGGAATATGCCGCGCTGATCGTCCAGCAGATGTCGCTTTCTGACGAGATCGCGCAGATGCTGATGATCGATCTCACTGATTATCGCCTGGTGCCGGATCAGCAGAAGATGATCCAGCAGCAACATGTGGGCGGCGCGCTCTTTTTCAGTTCAGATATCGCCACCGGCCCGCAGGTGCAGCAATTCACCAGCGCCATGCAACAGGTCGCCCCCATCAAGCTATTCATTGCGGTGGATCAAGAGGGCGGGACGCAGGTGAATCGCCTGGCCAACATCGTCGGCGCGCGACCCGGCGAGCCGGATATCGGCCAGCGGGACGATCCCGCTTATGCGCGGGCAGCGGGCGCGCAGACCGCTGACGATCTGGAACAATATGGCTTCAATATGAATCTGGCACCGGTGGTGGATATTCAGGAACCCGACGTGCAAAACACGGGTCTGGGTGGGCGTCTCTATTCCAGCGATCCCAACGTCATCGCCAACATGGCGAACGATTATTTGCAAGGGTTGCAGCATGACGGCAAGGTGATCGGCACGCTCAAGCACTTTCCGGGGCTGGGATCGTCAGCGGTGAACCCCGACCGCAACCTGCCGGTGGTGAATCGCAGCCAAGCGCAGCTTGATGCCCACGAGTTCGTGCCGTACCGCGAATTGATCAAGGATGGCAACGTGCGCGCCATCATGGTCACGCACATCTTGCTGCCGCAGATCGACGACACCAACCCCGCCACGCTTTCCAGCAAAGTCATCACTGGCTTGCTGCGCGGCGACCTGGGGTATAAGGGGTTGATCGTCACCGACGATCTGCGCCGGGTGCTGCCTTACACGGGACTCGACATCGGGCAGGCGTCGCTGGAATCGATCCAGGCGGGCGCGGATATCTTGATGGGGCCGCTGTTTTCGGATGACGTGACCACCATCGAGACGACCGTGACGAACGCCATCGCCGGCGGTCAGTTGACCAAAGCGCGCATCGACCAATCCGTGCAGCGCATCTTGACGCAGAAGATCGAGATGGGCCTGATCAAGCTGCCGCGCAAGCAGGTCAAATCGACGCCGACGCCCAAACCGGGGCATCACCCAACCGATGTGCCGGGCACAACCACGCCGGTCGCCTTCACCGAGCGGCGGTGAGGTTGGGCTTCACCCCCTGGCCCCCTCCCCAGCAGAGCCAGGGAGGGGGAAGTGGAACGGAGGAGGCGTGGCACATCTGCCGGCGGCTCCAACAGGACCATTGCATCGCCCGGCCTGCGATAAGGCGTGCTAACCTCCTCAGTGGCGGCTCAAGAGAAATGTGCAGATTTCACATTTCGTTATATCGAAAACACCCCTTGTATGATCGTTCGTCCATCCTATGATATAGTTTTTCAGAGCTATCGGTGAATGGCTTTGCCCCAAGGGGTGAGGCGAACCCTCTTGGCAAAGCACCAGAGGCAGAAAAGGATGAACGTACATGGGTTTGAACTTCGATGAGACGCCGGCGCGACGGCTGCCGGTTTATCTGCTGCTGGATACGTCCGGCTCGATGGCGGGAGCGCCGATTGTGGCCGTCAACAACGGCGTGGGGCTGCTCTACCGCGAGCTGATGAATAATCCCAACGCGCTGGAAACGGTCTGGCTGAGCGTCATCACCTTTGCTCAGACGGCGACCAAGCATCCACTGACTGAACTGAGCAAGTTCACGCCGCCCGTGCTGACGGCAGGCGGGCCGACGGCGATGGGCGCGGCATTGCGCGAGCTGAGCGCGGCGCTGGATAACGAGGTCATCCCCAACGCGCCGGATCGCAAGGGCGATTACAAGCCGCTGGCCTTCTTGCTGACGGATGGCGCGCCGACCGACGACTGGCGCAGCGCCGCGAACGATCTGAAGGCGCGCACCAAAGGCCGGCTGGGCACCTTCGTTGCCCTGGGTTGCGGCGATGAGGTCAAGGTGGACGTGCTGAAAGAGATCGCCGATCAGGTGTTGTTGATGCGCGACGTGCAGGCGGAATCGCTGCAAGCCTTCTTCCGCTGGGTCTCAGCATCGGTCAAACAGGCCAGCGTCGCCGCGCCGCGCATGGGCACCGGCGAATCGCTGACCACCATGCCCCCGCCGCCGCCGTCGATTGAGGTGCTCTAGGGATCAGGTTTTGGCGAGAGCCGGATTCCGTGATGCAAGACCAGGGCAAACCTGATCCTGGCGGGAACCAGGGCAACCACAGGGGATTGCCCCTACAGACACAATGGCATGGTCGGTGTGGAGGGGCGACGCCTTGTGCACGCCCTGACTCTCTATCAGCTCGCCCTGGTCCCACATCGGCTCGCTTTGATTTTTGAAGGCGGGCTAGGACATCAGTACAATGCTTCGGCCTGCCCTTGTCATTCTATGTTCGATTGCGCTACGATGCACACAAGCTGGGTGATGTCCGTTTTGAGCCGGGGAGAATTGCCATGACCATATCCGATCCGTCGCGTCGCCGTTCCGCCCTGCTCTTCGCGCTGGATGTCACCGGCGGGCGCGATGTCGTGTATCGCGTCGCGGTCTATTTGCAGGATCTCGTCACCAAACTGAAAGAAGCGCCGGGCTTGGAAAATCGCGCCCGCATCAACCTGCTGATCTTCGATGAACAGGCAGCGATGGTGGTCACGCAGGAGCGGTTGCTGGAACTGGCCTCGGCGGCAGCGCAGACGCCGGAAAAGGGCGCGCGCTTCCAGCCGCTGTACGATCAGATCAAGCAGTTGCCGTATGAGGGCGGGGGATTTCACACCTTCATCATGCTGACGCGCAATCCGGCGGAAGGGTGGGCGAACGATGTTGCGCCGTTACAAAATCTGGTCGCTTCGGTCACGGGGTTGTGCTGCGGGCCGGCCTGCGCGCCGGATGTCGCCATTGTGCTCAGCAAAGAGCCGGGCGGCACCCGCGTGGTCAATCCGCTGGATACCATTCGCAAGCAGTTCGATTCCATTGCGACCTGGCTGATCAGCAATTTCGCCGACAAGCCGCCGGAACAACCGGCCCCGCCGGAAACGGCCCCCGCTGAGGAACACGCGCCGCCACCCATGCCGACGGGAGCCAAGTGGCGCGTGGTCGAGCCGCAAGATCGTTCCGATGCGGTGGAGCATTTGGTGGCGGAGCACCTGGCCGGCGCGGACGGCTGGCAGATGATCGGCGCGAGCCGGCGCGGCAAGCTGCACGCGCACGAAGGCACCTATCGCGAGGATGCCTTCGCGCTGGGTGCGCATCGAGGCTGGCAGCTCATCGCTGTCGCGGATGGCGCGGGGTCATGCCGCCTGTCGCGGGTGGGAGCGCGCATCGCCACCCAGGCTGCCATTGCCGGCATGCAAGCGGGGTTGGATCGCCGCTGGAACG
>JAJPKG010000086.1 GCA_021323815.1 Pseudomonadota bacterium | reverse complement strand
TGAAAGGGCGGGAACGCGAAGGGTGCGAAGGTTTTTGAAGAATACCCATCCCAGCCCGCGAAGGTGGGCTTCGTAGCGGAAGGCCCCTCGGCGCGGTTTAGCATGTACGCTGGACACAGCCTATCGGGGTTTCTGTTTCGAGCCGGGGGATTCAGCCCCCGGCGGGCGCGCCCGGCGATGTCCGCGCTAGTTGCTAAGATTCCATTGACCGCCGATTTCCTAAAAATCTTCTTGGCCTTCGCTTCCTTCGTGATCTCTGTGTCCCTTCCGCTTCCCAAAAAGAAACGCCCCTCTGCACGGCGAGGGGCGTGTTTCGTCGGGACGGCGTCTAGCCGCGCTTGCGCTGTTCCTGGCCGCCGTCCTGGCTGGCGCGCTCGCGGTTGGCGCGCAGAATTTTCAGCAGGTATTGCTCGGAGTTGAGATAGTAGGGGTTGCGTTTGATGTATTTGCCGACAACGGCAATGGGGTGCAGCTTGAGGAGTTCGACGACCAGCGCGCCGGGGAGCTTGGAGTAATCGTAATGCATCAGGGCGATGATCGGCGCATTCTGGAAGGTGAAAACAGCATCCGATGCCGCTTCATACTTCAAGATCTGCTCCGGCGTGGCGACATCGCGCGTCAGCCAGGTCATGTCGATGGAGATGCGCACGCCACGCCAGCGGTCGCGGTGGGCCTGAGCGATGAAGGTGTTGTGCGTGGAAAGCAGGTGATAGGGATCAAAGCGTTTGCCGACCAGGAACGGTTCGCGGTCTGATTGCATCAGCAATTGGCCGCTCTCTTTGACGGCGGCAACATCCGTTCCCATCTTTTCCAACGTCTCTTCGATCTCGCGGACCGACGTCGCGGTGCCGGCAAACAGGCAACGTTCCGAAGCGTTGAGACCCACGTGCAGGAGCCGCGCGGTCACGTTGCGAATCTCATCCACTTTGTTATAGAGCTGGCAAATGTGCGAGCCTGGTGGAATGCGCGCTGAGTTCCCCTCAACACTCAAGTCCATGAATTTTTGCCTCCGTAGGGGATCCGAGGGTTCGAGTTCATGGCCCGCGCTTGTGAGGCACGCAATCACACCTCAGCGCCCAAAACACAACAGCGCCCCGCGAAATGTGCCGGAGCGGTGGCGCTTAAAGCAAGCGATGCCAGACCCGAACAGGAAAGTGTAAACAAATCGTCAAAGGGAGTATAGCCAAGTTCTCCCATCGTGTCAAGCATTATGGTTTAGTTGAATGAAAAATCTGATAGAGTAGCCGGTTATCTCTCGCATCTCTGCCTCTCACCATCTTGATCCGCGCGCCTATTATATCAATTGATAGATACAGAATAGGGGGATAATAGCATGCACCCGCCTGAAGAGCGAGATTCACGCGAACGCCTTTTGCGAGAAGCTGAGCGGCTTTTCATGGCGCACGGCTTCGCGGCAGTTTCCACGCGGGAAATCTGCACTGCCGCTGGGGTCAAACAACCATCCCTCTATCACCATTTCGGCAGCAAAGAGGGGCTTTATCTGGCAGTGGTGCAGCGCTGGTTCGACGCGCATGGAGCGGGCGTGCAACGGGCTATCGCTGCTCATTCCACCCTGCGCGAACAACTGCACGGCGTGGCGCTGGTGCTGTGGAGCGAGACCGCGGGCGGATATCAGGCGATGCAGCGCGATGCTCTGATGAATCTCGCTCCCGATCATGTGCAAAAAATTGGCCAGATGGTGTGGCAGGCGCTCCTGCACCCGCTGGTGACGCTCTTCGCCGCTGCCCGTGAGCGGGGCGACTTACCCGCTCATGCGGATCCGCTGGTGCTGACCCAGATTTTTTGGGGATTAGTGGATGGCATCAACGGCATCTATCGTCGGGGCGATCCCATGCCTGCTCCAGAAGCCAACGTGGGCATCATCGACTTTTTCCTGGCCGGTGCGCGTGGCATGTCCGCTGAAGACTTCGCCATCTGGCCGCGCCAGTGGAATCCTCAACTCTTTACAAAACACACGGAGTAAACGCATCATGCGCAATCATAATCCCATCGCGTGGTTGACCGACCGCGCCACGAGCAAGATCGGGCGCTGGGTGACGCTGGCACTGTGGTTGGCGGTGGCGGGCGCACTAGCCGCCACCGCGCCGCAATTGTCGAAGCTCTATGATAACAAGGCGACGACTTCCATCGGCAATCCTGAATCAGTGCAGGCGCAAAACCTGCTGAATCAGGCGTTCCCGAAAAACACCGGCATTCCTGCCATCATCGTGCTGAATGATGCTAACGGGCTGACGAGCAGTGACCAACAGACAGCGGATCACATTGCATGCTGGCTGCTGAGCGCGGATCAGCGCGCGGCGACGAAAGCCTGCGCGGCCTTCACGTACGCCCAGGCGCGGCCCGACCAACTTGGCCCCGTTGTCGCCGTGACGAACATTCCCCAGGCGAAGAGTCAACTGGTGTCAGGCGACGGCACCACAGAAACCATCATCGCCTCCATCGACCTCCCTTCCAGTGATTCGCTGGGCATTCAGAACGTCATCAAGCAGATGCGTGCGTATACGGACACGTTTGCCTCCTCATCGTTGCAGGTGAAAGTGACGGGACCGGGCGGCATTCTGGCGGACTTGGTGGACGTATTTGCCAGCACCGACATCAAGCTGTTGCTGACAACGGTGGCACTGGTGCTGGTGTTGTTGTTGGTGATCTATCGCTCGCCATTGTTGGCTGCGTTGCCCTTGATCAGCGTTGGCTGGGCGCTGCTGATCATTAACGGCATCTTGGGTTTCGTCGCGCAAGCACATCTGTTTCCTGTGGGTCAGCAATCCACCGCCATTATGGACGTGTTGCTCTTTGGCGCGGGCACTGATTACACCATCTTCATTGTCGCCAGATTGCGCGAGGAATTGCAGCATAATCCCGACCGCAACGCTGCGTTGCGCGCCACCATGCATGGCGTTGGCGAGGCCATCACCTCCAGCGCGGGCACGGTCATTCTGGGCTTGCTGACGCTGGTGCTGGCAACGCTAGGGCTATATAGCGCATTGGGCCTCGTGCTGGCCATTGCTGTCGCGGTGATGTTGCTGGCGGGCCTCACGCTGGTTCCGGCCATCCTCAGTTTGTTGGGGCGCGCGGCGTTCTGGCCTTTCATTCCGCGTCTGCTGACCGCAGAGCAGCTCGCCCAGGAAGAGTCTCAACACGGTCGCGGCTTCTGGGCCACCATTGCAGGTTTCGTCACGCGGCGGCCCGCCGTCGCTGTGGTGGGCAGCCTCATCGTGCTGGGCGCGTTCGCCGCTGGCAATATCGGCATTGGCGCGGACTTCAATTCACTGACTGATCTGCGTGATGCGACGCCTTCCACCGAAGGCTATCACATCCTGGCGCAGCACTTCGCCCCCGGCACGCTGGCTCCCTTCGATGTCGTCATTCATTTGAAAAACGGCGGCAATGCCTATCAACACCTCGTCGCGCTGGATCAGATCGATCAGGCGGTGGCGAACGTGCACTATGTCGCCCAGGTGACGGGACCAACGCGCCCGGATGGCAATCCACCCGCCATCGATCCCGCGACTTTGCAGCAAGATTTCGCGCAGTTGCCCGATGCGCTGAAACAAGCGATCCGCTCTGGCCGGTCCCTTCCCACGACCAGTGGCCCTCCTGGCGGTGGCTCCGGTGGCATCGATCCACGCGTCATCGGCCTTTATGCCGCGACGGTCAATTCCATTTCGGATGACGGTTCGACGGTCATTCTCACCACCACATTGAATATTGATCCCTATAGCACCGCCGCGCTGGATGCAATGACCCCGGTGCGTGACGCGGCCAGGGCTGCGGCGCAAAACGCCGGGCTGGGACCAGATGTGGCGACGGTGCAACTGGCGGGCGTGACGCCGCAACTGGCCGACACGCGCGCCGCCAGCCAGCGCGATACCATGTTGATCGTCCCGCTGGTGTTGGTGCTGGTGGGCATCATCCTGGCGCTGTTGTTGCGCAGCCTGGTAGCCCCGCTCTATCTGTTGGCAGCGGTGACGCTGAACTTTTTCGCCGCGCTGGGCATCTCATCGCTGATCTTCACGCGCCTGCAAGGCGAAGAGGGCATCAGCTACGCTACACCGCTGTATACGTTCATTTTCCTGGTCGCACTGGGTGCCGATTATACCATCTTCTTGATGTCGCGCGTGCGTGAAGAATCGGCTCGGCGCGGGCTGGTGGAAGGCACGCAGGTGGCGCTCAGCCGCACGGGGGGTGTCATCACCTCGGCGGGCTTGATTCTGGCGGGCACGTTCCTGGTGCTGACCACGCTGCCCCTGCGCACATTGTCAGATTTCGGTTTCGCTGTCGCCCTGGGCGTGTTGCTCGATACCTTCCTGGTGCGCGGTCTACTGGTGCCAGGGATTGTGGTGCTGCTCGGTCGCGCCAACTGGTGGCCGGGGAAGCTGCCTGCGCCGGCTGGCCCCACTCCCTAGTCCGCCCGCCCCCCCCGGCAGAACTG
>JAJPKG010000352.1 GCA_021323815.1 Pseudomonadota bacterium | reverse complement strand
CCCTGAGAAGGAAAAAGCCGCCGCCCCCGCGATGCCGGAATACTAATCACGGGATCACGACAGCGGCAGACACGCGCGGCCCGCATCGCAAGGTGCGGGCCGTGTTGATTGGTATGAGCCAGTAGAGATATCTAACTGATGCCCTCTCTTTTTGAGCGAGGAATTGTACTCCCACGCTATGTTTTATAATCAATCGTGTTATGTGCAAGCTGTGCACCATTCCTGAAAGATAGCGAGTCCTCTCTTCATGACCATCCCCATCCCTGATGACACTTTCGATCCCTTGTTACGCCTAGAATCCGGCGGCACCGAGATCGCGTTGATCCGACATGGGCACGCGGTGCCGGGCGTGGCAGAAATCGCCGCCGGCACGTATAACGACCAGCCGTTGAGCGCGCTGGGGCAACGCCAGGCGTGGGCATTGGCCGAGCGCTTCCGGTTGCTGCCGGTGGCGGCGGTGTATAGCAGCCCCATTCTGCGGGCGCGGCAGACGGCGGAAGCGGTAGCCGAGATCGCGGGTTTGCCGCTCCTGATCGACGCCGCGTTGCGCGAGGTAGATCTCACCAGCGCCCGCCCAGACATCGGAGCAGAGGTGGTACCAGAAGAGCGCGTGCGGCGGCTGCGAGCCTATCTGCGCGAGATCGAAGCGCAGGCGTTGCGCGTGGGCGTGTGGTCGGCCATCCCCGGCGTGGAATCCTCGGCACAGGTGCGCGAGCGCATCACCGGCGCGTTGCGGAACATCGCCGCCCGGCATCCTGGCCGGCGCGTGGCCGTCGTCAGCCATAATGGGGCCATTAATGCCGCCATTGCCGCGCTGCTGGGCTTGGATCGCGATTTCTTCTTTCCCGCCGCCAACGCTTCTCTTTCACTCATTCGGCTGCATGGTGAGCGCGGGTTGGTTGTCACCATCAACGATCACGCACATCTGGCTGGCTTGGAAGACGCCTAGAAAAAGGGATTCATGCATATTCCACTGCGACATCTCAGCAAAGAGGCGGCTGAGTCGTTTCGCTGCGGCATTGATCCCTTCGCGGAGCGCGGCGGTGGGCGAGCAGAACAGGTTGATCTTGATGATAACCTGTGCGCGCCACCGCCTGGATGAGATCCGGGGGGCAGAGGGTGGGGCCATTGTCTCACCCTGCCTCGCCCAGCGCCACCCGCACAAAGCCCTCGCCGGGGCGATAGTCTGGCGATTGATGGCGAAAGTACGTATTATACAAATCAGCGTATTTGCCGCCACCGGCCAGCAGCGAGGCGTGGCTGCCTTCCTCCACAATGCGCCCATGTTCCAGCACCAGGATGCGGTCGGCGTTCTTGATGGTGGAGAGGCGGTGGGCGATGACGATGGCCGTGCGCCCCTGCAAGACGAAGTCCAACCCTTCCTGGATCTGCGCTTCGGTCAGAGGATCAACGCTGGCGGTCGCTTCGTCCAGGATGATAATCGATGGATCTTGCGCGACGAGGCGGGCGAGTGCCACCAGTTGCCGCTGGCCCAGCGATAGGCTGCGGCCCGCTTCGCCCACATCCGTTGCCACGCCTTGTGGCAGCGCGTCCAGCCAGTCGCCGTTGCCGATGCTGCGCGCGATCTGTTCCACGGCGGCATCATCCAGATCCGGACGGGCATAGCGAATGTTATCGGCAACGGTGCCGGAAAAGAGGAACGGCAACTGCGGCACAATGCCCAACTGGCGACGATAGGCTGTGAGATCGAACGAACGGATGTCGTGCCCGTCGATGAGGATCTCGCCGCTCTGAAACTCGTAGAAGCGCGCGATCAGCTTGCCCAGAGTGGATTTGCCTGCGCCGGTGTGGCCGACAATCGCCACCGTCTCGCCCGCCGGAATGGTCAGGGTGAAATCTTCCAGCACGCTTTCCTGCTCGGTATAGCGGAAGTCTACGTGCTTGAACTCGATGCGCCCGTTCAGGCGGCCCATGTCGCGGCTGGTGTGCTGGGTCACGCGCGGCTCGGCGTCGATCAACGCGAAGACGCGCTCGCTGGCGGCGAGTCCCTGCTGGAACTGGCTCCAGAACGAAGCGATGCTGGTCAGCGGGAACCACAGGATGGGAATGCTCTGCACGAAGAAGAACCACGCGCCAGCGGAAACGGAGCCTTGCATCACGCGCAGGCCGCCGAAATAGATGACGATGACTGTGCCCAGGCCGGCGATGGTGTTCAACAAAGGAAACAGGCCGCTGAAGAGCAGGCCGGTGCGCAATCCCGTTTTGTAGCGCTGCTGGTTCACCTCGCGGAACTCGTCATAGATCGTCTGCTCTTGCCGGAAGTTCTTCGCCACCGAGATGCCGCTGATCGATTCCTGCACCAGTGCGTTGATTTGCGCCCGCGAGCGTTGCAGGCGCTGCATCATGCGGCGAGCGATGCGCCGGAAGGCCAGGGCAATCAGCACCACCAGCGGGGTGATGGCGAGCGCCAGCAGGGCCAGCGGCGCGCTGATGACGAATAGCGCTGCCACGATGAGCACCACCAGCAATCCCTGACTCAGCAGGTTCAGCACCAGCGTCACCACCGTCGAAAAGTCTTCGGTGTCGGAGTTGACGCGGCTGACGACCTTGCCGGAGGGGAACTCGTCGTAAAACGACATATCGCGCTTCATCACCGCGTCGAAGGCATCTTCGCGGACCTTGAGCACCACATCGCCCACCACGCGCGCCGTGAAGCGCTGGCGAAAGAAGTTGAAGATCCACGACAGTGCGCCCGCCGCCAGGATGATGCCGATGATCGTCGCCATCCCTTGCGCGGTGACACCGTGCGAAAAAGCATCCAGCCCGCGCGCAATGGTGATCGGCAGCACCGTATCCATCACCGAGTTGAGGACAATGAAGAGCGCGACCGCCACCATCAGCCCCCGGTAGGGCGCGAAATAGGCGCTGATGCGCTGAATTAATGCACGGTCGCCATATTGGCGGTCATAGGCTTCGGCCTCGAGGCCGTCCATCACGAAACCCATAGCGTCACTCTCCTATCGCCGCCGGATCGGGCAGCACCGTGTCATAATGCGCGAAGATGCGGCGATAGAGCGCGCACCGGCCCAACAATTCTTCATGCGTTCCCTGGTCGATGACGCGGCCCTGCTGCAACACCAGGATCTTATCCGCCCAGCGAATCTGCGACAGGCGATGGGTGATGAGCAGTGTCGTGCGCCCTTCCAGCAAGCGGCGAATGGCCCGCTGAATCTCGTCTTCCGTTGCGCTGTCGATGGCACTGGTGGAATCATCCAGGATGAGGATGCGCGGGTCCGTCACCAGGGCGCGGGCGATGGCCAGACGCTGGCGCTGCCCGCCGGAAAGTGTGACGCCGCGCTCGCCCACCAGCGTGTCATAGCCGTCTTTGAAACCCATGATGAACTCGTGTGCCTGGGCATCCTTCGCGGCGCGCTCGATCTCTTCGCGGCTGACCTGCTGCCCCCGGCTGAAGGCGATATTTTCCGCGATGGTGCGCGAGAAAAGAAAGATATCCTGCTCGATGGTCGAGATCTGCGAGCGCAACGATTCCAGCGCCCAGTCGCGCGTGTCGATGCCGTCCACCAGCACGCGGCCCGCCGTCACATCATACGTGCGGTTCACCAGCTTGGTGAGCGTGCTCTTGCCCGAACCGGTCTGGCCGACGATGGCGACCGTCTGGCCGGGACTGGCGGTGAAGCTGACATCGCGCAGAATTGGCTCGCCACCATAGCCGAAGGTGACATGCTCGAAGGCTATCTCGCCTTTTATCACGCCGCGATGCCCGCCGGCGTTCTCATCCAGTTCGGTCTCTTCGCGCATAATGCTCAGGATGCGCCCCGACGCCGCGATGCCGAGCTGCACCAGCGAAAACGAGAAGATCGAGATGAACGTGGGGAAGCGCAACATGCTCATCAACCCCATGAAGGCGACCAGATCGCCCAATGAGATGACGTGCTGCGACATCAGAAAGACGGCGTGGGCGAAGGCGGCGACCAGCGTGATCGCCAATAGCAGCGGCGGCAGGTAGCGCGCCTGAATCTGCCCGTTGCGCACATAAGCGGCGCGATAAGCGCGGGCGTTGCGCGCATATTTCTCGCGCTCTTGCTGCTCTTGCGCGGTGGATTTCACCACGTCGATGCCGGTGATGGTCTCCGCCAGCCCGGCGTTGAGCAAGCCGAAGTTGTTGCGCTGCGCCGTCGTGATGGGGTCCAGTTCCCGCGTGTAACCGCGCAAGGCAAGGGCATAGAGCACGGTGAAGATCAGCGGCGCGATCAGCAGTTGCGGGTTGATGAAGCCGATGAAGATGATGGGGATCACTAATCCCAGCGTCGAATCAAGGATCAAGTCCAGGCCGGGATTGACCATCTGGCCCAGGAGTGAGATGTCGTCGTTGGCGCGGGCCATGATGTCGCCGACGCGCTGGCGATTGTGAAATGTCTGGCTCTTGCCCAGCAGGTTGAGGTACAGCTCGTCGCGGGCGTCGCGGCTCATGCGATCCGCCAGAAACTCCGCTGAGAAGCGGGCGGTGATGTCGCACACGCCGCCCACCAGTGCCAGACCCAGGATGATCAGCGCGATCCGCGCTAGGTGGCTGACATCGGGATGTGGGCGTGTCACTTCGTCGAACGCCTGGCCGATGAAAGGGCGCGACGCGCTCAACAAGATGGTCGCACCGATACTATAGATGATCCAGAAGAACAAGGGACGTTTGTTATGCAGCATGTGCGAGGCGATCCAGCGGACCGGCCCCGCGTGGTGATACTGCTTTGCGCCACTGATGGTGAACTCTTGACGGGACAAAGAAACACCTATCCTTTTGTCTGCACATGAGCAGATCCGGCTCACATGGTGAGGACGCGCTCATCTGGTTGTGGCATGAGCATGAACTGGAAATATGTTCATTGAAGGCTACTCTCTATGGTAAGCACATTTGCGGACATTTTTTCAAGATTAGAGCGCAAGTACTAGCCGCTTTTCCACGCGGGCATGCAGATCAGCCCTGCACCGCTGCGATCTCTGCTGGTGTTGCCGGTGGGATATCCGGTAATAATCGCTTTGCAGTGGCGTCTTCGGCCAGCACTGCCCCCGCCCGCACAATGAAATGGGCGATGAGCGGTGGCGCATTCGTCCCTCCAGGATTATTGGTGAAGATGAGTTCGCACCCGGCTCCGCTGGTGGTACCCGGCGCGAAACTGATGATCCCCGGCAATTTGCTCGCCAGGATGGTCACGCCGGCATCACAGGGCAACTCGGCCAGTTGTTGCGTGGGGGCGGGAACTTTGGTGCTCTGCGTGGCATCACTGAACGTCCAATCGCGCCCGTCAAAAAACGCATCCATCGTCAGCACGGAATCTGCCCCGGAGGAATACAGCGAGGGCAGCGGGTAGCGCTGCGTGCTACCGGTCTGCAAGTCTGTGATCACCCATGCGGGGCTGACTGGCACCTGAATCTGCCAAAACTGGCTGACTTGCGTCTGAACGACCGCGCCGAGGGTCATGGGGCAGGTGAGCGCGCCGCAGGGTAACGTGCCGGATGTGCCGAGGGCCGCTTGCAATTGCGCCAGTGCCGGAGCCGTTGCGCGCCGCAAGCGCGGCAGGCCGTCTGTCGCCAGCGCGCCAGTGCCGTACCACTCCCCCGCGCTGAGGGTGGTTTGCACGACGATATTCGGCAACGAGCGAGCGAGATCGCGGTGCAAGGTCTGTTGCACCGCCGAGGGCAGATCAGTTTCGTTCACCGTCAGGGTAACGACCGGCACATAGCCAGTCTCTTCATAAATACTATAGCCGGTAACGCAGCGATCATCCCCCGTTTTCAGTGGCTCGATCAACGTGCAATGAATGGGATTGAACGGCGGCACATCCAGCGTCAGGTGATTGATTCCCGGTTGCAGGGTGATATGCAGCCAGGGATGCATGGCATAGGACGCGCCGTTCACTTGCAGGGTGCCATAGGTGACGTTTGAGTCGATAACGGCAAGATCGCCCGTCTGCGTCATATTGGGCGGGCGAACGCCAGCGGCACCCCACGAGATCCGCAGCAGCGCGCCAACGGTGACGAGCAATGCCAGTGCGGCCAGTCCGGTACGCGCCCGCCGCCAGCGTGCCCGTCGCGGATCTTGCATCCATTCGCCCAAGCGCACGCCCGCTTCTTCGCTGTCGAGATCCGCAATGCGTGGGGTGGTAGCGGAATCATCCATTGGATGCATGGTGGTGCCTCAATGCGCGTTCGGTGTTCGCCCCCCAGCATAGCATAGCTGGCAAGCTCGCTCACCGGCGTTTGATGGTGACATCGCCATCTTCCAGCATCGGTGGTGGAGTCGGGGTCCCTTCCTGCTTCATGTTGGCTTGCTGTTTCACTGCATGGGCCAAGCGTACGTGGTCTTCCACCGTCGTCACGGTCAGCATCAGCGCCAGCAGCCATGCCGCGCCGATAATCAAGCTGCCGATGACATCAGTGGGATAATGCACGCCGAGATAGACACGCGAATAGGATATCGCGCCGACGATGATCGCCGCCAGCAGCGTCACGCCCGCTTTGCTCCATGCCGGCAGCAGGCGCGCGATCAAGAATGCGCACATGCCGTAAAACGCGATCGAGGTGAGCGCGTGGCCGCTGGGAAAGCTATAGCCCGATTCGGCGGCCAGTGGCGGAAACAGGTGCGGTCGCTGGCGGCCAACAATCTCTTTGATGACGAAACTCAACGCCGCAGCGCCACCCAGTGCGACGAGCGGCGCGGCCCCGTTCACCAGCGCCACCTTGAAACTATAGCGCGGATCGTGCCGCGCCCGCCATAGCAGAACCGCGCCCACGATCAGCGTAATGACGGCGAAACCAATGAGATAATATTGGCCCAGATTGGTCACTTGCAACATGATGGCTGTCTGCGTGGGCGAGGTCGTTGCATGAATGGTCAGCGCCACCGTCTGATCGAAGCCGCGATAGTCTTGTTCCACCACCTCATCCGAAAATTTGACGAAAACCAGCGCAAGGGCGATGACGATGAGGATGCCGATGATGAGGCCGAGGCTGCCGGTGGCGGCGGCGGCGCGTTCATGGCGTCGTTCCGCTGCTGGATGAGGCGTGGACATGGTGTACTGCTCCTGGCAAGTAGTGAAAAAACGATCACTGTCACATGACAGCGCATCCGGCGGGCCGTATGTCTGTGCCTGCCAGTATATCCGTCGCTATTGCTCAATGCAAGTGATGTGATACGCTTTTCACGTGAGCGTTGAGTGGGCACGGCATGCCGTCGCCACTACCGAAAATGAAAGCGACTGGTGCTATGAAATATGTCGTGACGGGGGCGACGGGCTTTGTGGGCGGGCGCGTGGTGCAGCAGTTGCTTGAGGCCGGGCATCATGTGACCGTGATCGCGCGCAACCCGGCGAAGGCGGGAGAACTGGCGGCGCAGGGAGTGCGCGTGCTGGCCGGCGACGTGACCGACCGCGCCAGCCTGCGCGCGCCGATGGAAGGGGCGGACGGGGTCTTTCACATCGCCGGCTGGTATAAAATTGGCGTGAAGGATAAAAGCCAGGGCGCGGCCATCAACATCGAGGGAACGCGCAACGTGCTGGAGACGATGCGCGAGCTGGGCATCCCCAAAGGCGTGTATACCAGCACGCTCGCCGTGAACTCTGACACACACGGGCACCTGGTAGACGAGACCTATCGCTATTATGGCCCGCACCTGAGCGAATATGACCGCACGAAGTGGGTGGCGCATTACGAGGTGGCCGAGCCGATGATGCGCGACGGGCTGCCGCTGGTGGTGGTGATGCCCGGCGTCGTCTATGGTCCCGGTGACACCAGCAGCATCCGCGCCACTTTCGTCCAATATCTCAAACGCAAGCTGCCCCTTTTGCCCAAAGGCACGGCGTTTTCCTGGGCGCACGTGGATGACATCGCGCGCGGGCACATCCTGGCGATGGAATCGGGCAAGCCGGGCGAGGAATATATCATCGCCGGGCCGACGCACACGCTGATCGATGCTATGAAGATTGCCGAGCAGATCACCGGCATTCCCGCACCCCGGTTGCACGTCGCGCCCGCCGCCCTGCGCGCGATGTCGGGCATGATGGGCGTGGTGGAAAAAATCGCCCCGGTGCCGGAGGAGTATTCTGCCGAATATCTGCGGGTGAGCGCGGGCGTCACCTACATCGGCGACAACACCAAAGCGCGCCGCGAGCTGGGTTATGCTCCCCGCTCGCTGGAAAGCGGCCTCACCGAGACGCTCTATCACGAGATGGCGCTGCTGGGGCTGCTGCACGAGGCGAAGGGATGATCGCCTGCCCCACGAGGGGATAGCATTCATCTCCGTTCCACCCTATTTTGCAAAATACCCCCACGTATCCTTAATCTACCCCTCTCGCGGCGCGGATGCCGGGTGATCGTGTTGTGCGCAGATCCGGAGGGGCGGCGGCATGCCGCGTCCGCCGCATCCAGCGATCCGCTTGCCACATGGCAGATGATGATCGCGTGGCGCGCCTGCCAGGGAATAGTCGCCGTAACATAGCGGGGATATCGTCCAGCACCGTGAGTTGGGGGCGAGCGCGCCCAGCATTCATTTCTCATGAGGATGTCAGATTTCATCCTTTCGTTCGCTCTTCTTGTTGAGAGATTCCGGAAGCATCTCAACGGGAAAGACGCGAGGACGTGATTATGTCTCATCGCCCGGCGGCACTCACACAGGATGAATTCGCCGCGCTGGTGGCACGCTATCAGCAACGGATGCATCTTTTTGTGGGTGGGCTGGTTCATCATGCCGAGCAGACGCGCGATCTGGTGCAAGACACCTTCTATGATGCGTGGCGCATGGCTCAAGCCGGGCGACCGCCTTTCACCAGGCAGGCGACGGAAGCCGAGCAAGCGCGCTGGCTGTGGCGCGTGGCATATCACAACGCCATTGACGCATTGCGCCGACGCAGGCTGCTGCACTGGGAGCCGCTGGACGGCATCGGTGATGTGACTGCCGATCATCAAAGCGCCTGGTCCTTTGAAGATCAGGTGGTGGAAGGGGATGCGCTGGGTGCCGCGCTGGCACAGCTCGCGCCGGAAGATGTCGCGTGCCTGTTGCTGCGCGTCGTGCAGGGTTTCAGCGCGGCAGAAGTCGCGGAGATCACTGGCAGCACCCCCGCCAACGTCACCAAGCGCCTTTCCCGCGCCAAACAACGCTTGCGCGCCGTCTATCAACACCAAAACGTCCAGCCGGAGGAGCAGCCACACCGATGAGATCAAATCATCACATCCCTTCAGCCATGTGCCTGGAGATCGCGCCGCTGCTGCCCGTGTTGGACGATGCGGGACTGGAACGAGATCCCCATCGCCTGCAAGCAGCGCGCGAGCATGCGCGCTCGTGCGCCTATTGCCAGGCGGAATTACGCGCCTACGTCGCGCTGGATGGGGAACTGCGACGGCGCTTCGCTTCGATGACGTATCCGGCAGATGCTATGGAGGATATCATGCAGACGATCAAGCAACGCGACGCCGCGAATCATCCACCCAAGACACCATCCAGCGAGTCAACCGCCACGCCGCACCGGTCACGCGGGATCTTTTCGGGCGTGGTGGCGGTCGCCGCTGTCGTGCTCATCGCCGTTTTTGCCCAGGCGCTCTTTCATTATGG
>JAJPKG010000074.1 GCA_021323815.1 Pseudomonadota bacterium | reverse complement strand
GCATCCCTGTGACAAATTTTGTGGGATGGGCGGAATTATGCATTGCGCTGGCGGGAGTGGTGCTCCTGGGGTGGAATCGCGCGCCGCCATCGAGCGCGCGTGCAAGGCAACCACGTAGCCCAACAGCCCGGAGGGGTTCCCTTTCCGCGCCGGGAGGTTTACCTCTCGGCGGGCGCGCTGATGCTGGCTTCCCCATACCCTCTGTGGCAGAGTCGATGCTATGGTTGTATGCGTTGACGATGGCGATGTTCGCGGTGATTGATCTGACGCATGGGTTGTGGGTGGCCGCGTTTGTGGGCATGGCGACGCTCGTGGCGCTTGCATTGTGGACACGCCGCAACGTATGATGAAAAGAGTGCCGACACGAAGATCGACACCAGCAGAACGCCGATAGCGGCAACCGCGCCGGTGGGCGCGGTGAAGCAAAAGGAGATGTCGTATGGATTTGCGCTTCATTCGAGGCAACAGTGCGGCCCCGCGCGGCCATGCGATCATCATTGTGCGGCCTTACGGCGAGCCGACGCGCGCCCTGGCGACGTATTGCATTGTGCTGCCCATCCAGTTTTCCATCGGGCGGTTCATCCCGCCGATTTTGGCGTCGCAACTGCCGCTGGAAGGCCTGCGCGACATGGGGGCCGGCCCCACCGTCATGCCCGTGCCGCCGATGCTGGAAGACGTGGAGGACGCCGACACGCTCATCGCCCTGGCGGACCTGCGCGAAGACGACGTGGTGGAGATCGGCGGGATTGACGCGGGCCGCGAGAATCAGCGTATGGAACTCGCCGCGCTGGCC
This sequence comes from Pseudomonadota bacterium, assembly GCA_021323815.1. GTDB lineage: Bacteria > Chloroflexota > Ktedonobacteria > Ktedonobacterales > JACDGC01 > JAJPKG01. Next base: position 6,448 of record JAJPKG010000074.1, on the reverse strand, counting down.
AGCCAGGAATATCACGAACTCTATCAGCGCTATGCGTCGGCCAACACGCCCGCCCCCGGCACCAGCCGCCCGGTGACGCGCCCCGATCCGGCGGATAGCATTCCCCCGCCCACGCGCGAAACCGGCACGCCGGATCCGCTGGCATCGCTGCTGGCCGAGCCGGAAGCCACCAATGACCGCGATCAGCTCAGCCAGGTGGCGACGCTCATCGGCACGCTGCGCTATGCCCAGGAAGGGTCCGACACGCGCCTGGTGGAAGAAACCTTGCGCTCGTTGCGCCGCGCCACTGCTCCACTGCCTGACAAATATCGCGCGCAGGAACTCATCGCCGCCGCCCAGATGCCCGGCGAAAAGGGGCAGCGCCTCACCGAACTCTATCTGCAACGCGCCTATAAACTCGCCGCCGAGGAATATGGCTCCATCGCCGCCATCGAGCAGCAGATCCGCGAGCTGAACAACCAGGCATAGGCATTGTTGGGTTTTTTCACCCTGTTGTCTCTCAACAAACCAGCCGAGAAGAAAAAGTGATGCCGCAAATATGCGACATGGCGCGTTGATCGCTGGTGAGGACGGCAGGGCGGTGGATGTTTCTTCCCCTATTGGTCCCATCGGTTGTCCCGAATTGCGCGGGCAGCACGTCTAACATAGTAGAGATGGTCTGCGCATGCCCTGCCAATCCCTTGACGGGGCGCGGGATTCTGCTATGATGACGGCAATGCTCTGAAGGTATGCCATTGGCGCGCTGTTCATGCGCCGCCGGTTGCCCACGCCGGAATTCGTGGGCGCAGCAATGGGAGTCATTGAAGATTATGGATCGTGGCATTGGAACACCCTGGGGCGGCAACGACGGTATGACAACCACCACTGAGAATAACCATGCGCACCCCCAGAGCGCGGCGGATGTTGTCACCGATCAACCCACCGTGCGCGTTGCCGCCGCAGCATCGGTGATGACGATCACCGCAACCGAAAAGCGGACCGAGTCGGGGCCGCCACGCTCGCAAGCTCCGGAAAAACCCGTGCGCCCGTGGATTGCGCGCAATCTGCATATGGTGTTTATCGTGGCGCTGTCATTGGCGCAAACCGGGCTGCTCATCATCTCATTCCTGCCGGCGCGCGTGGTGTTAAATCTCGGCTGGACGACGAGCAACGGCCCCTTCCCCAGTTCAACCGCGCCGGCGGTGACGGCGGTGTTTTATCTGCTGCCGTTCGTCATCGGCTTGCTCGCCCGCCGGTGGGATCTTGCGCTCCTGGCGGCCACGCTGCCAGCCCTGGCAGCGGTGGGGATTTTTTCGATGGGCGAGGCCATTGTCAACGGCGGGTTCTTCTTCCTGAAAAATAACGAGCCGAATTATCTGGTGGGCACCATCGAACTGTTCGCCATCCTCGGCTTCTTTGGCTGGCTGGCCTATCGCGTGGTGCGCGGCGACAAGGCCGGCGGGTGAAACTGGGCCTGAGCATTACGCAACAAAACGCGCATGGGCAGGTTGATGGCATTTCTCACCTTTGGCTGGTGTGGATTCTTGTTTCACATCCGGTCGGTGTTTTTCCCCAGGCCGGATTTTCTTGCGCGCTGTGAAATGGCTCACAGCGCAACGGATGACTTGTCACCTTGCCTGTATCCTTGATACAATAAGCACCGTGTTTGATGTTCATCGTTCATTCCGAAACGGAGCCATTTCCCCATGGGCAATCCTTATCCTCCCGCAGAAGGTGATCCTAACGCGCAGCCAGGTGGCTATCCGCAATATCCCCAGCAGCCGGGTGGAATGCCACAGCAATATCCTGGTTATTCCCCATATCCGCAAACAGGTGGTTATCCGCCGGGCTATCCGCAACAACCGCAAACAGGTGGTTATCCGCCGGCATATCCCCAGCAGCCACAGGCCGGCGGCTATCCCCCGCCCTATCCCCAGGCGGGCTATCCGCAATATCCGCAGGCCGGGATGGGGAATGGCGGCGCGCCGCAACTGGTGCCGATCAAACCCCAAAGCAACCGCGCCGGCCTCATCATCGGCGTCGTCGCGGTGGTGGTCATCGCTGTGCTGGTCGCTTCGGCGCTGGCGCGCGGCCAACTGGGCAACACGAACACAGCAACGGGTTCCGCATACTCCGCGACGAAACCGGGTCCAAACTGCGACACCGGCTCCGGCCAGTGGCAAAATGTTGATGATCCCGCGGTGATGATCTCATGTCAAAACAATGGTCTGTTGATCACGCGCCAAGCCAACTCGAATACCGTTGGCGAGGTCTTTTTCAAAGGAACGAGTCGCACTGCTGCCTTTCCGCTGAGCTATCGCGTGCAGATCGATGCCGCCGTTCAGTCGGGCGACAGCGACGTAGGCGTGGGCCTGCATGTGCACGTGCAACAGTCCGGCGGCGGGCATCTTTTTTATGCGCGTGCCAGCGGAGAATGGGAAGCAGAATTGGCGAAGGGCAGCGGGCAACCTACCTATATGGCGCTCGGCTTCTTGCCACGCGGCAGCAAATCGTACCATCTGGAAGTGGATGTTCAGGGGCCGGTGATGACCTTTTCCATCGATGGCAAGCAGGTGGATGCGATCACGGAAAATTCGTTCAGTGAGACCGACGGCATTGGTCTGGCGCTGAGCGATCCCCAGGCGACCGTCAACGCTTCGGCGCTCTTTAGCAACTTCACCTACACGCCGCTGCCGGCTCCCACCATCTCGCCGGGCAACGCGGTGGCCACCGCGACCGCGACCGCCAAACAGGCGGTGAGCATGCCATATCGCGTCACCGTTCCCGGCCCCGGCTGCGACACGCGTGGCGGGCAATGGGCACCCCCCAGCGTGTTTGGCGACACCTTCACCGTGACGAAATGCACCAAGAGCGGCTTGCAGATGACCGAACCCGCCGGCAAGGTCCCCTTGGGATTGGTGGGATTCTTCAATCGCGACGGCAGCTTTCCGGCGAATTACAGCGCCAGCGTCAAGATCACCATGAGCCAGTTGCACCAGGGATGCGCCGGCGTCATGCTGCGCGGCGACCTGGAAAACGCCAACGGCTACTTCTATCTGGTCTGCGACATCGGGAAATGGCTGCTGTTCAACTTTGACAGCGGGGGCAATCTGAACCTGTTAAGCAGCGGACAAGTGGCAAGGCAAAGCAGTTACACCCTCACCGCCTCGGTGGGCAACGGCAGCGAGACGCTGAGCATCAACGGCAAGGCGCTGGGGCAGGCGAACGATGGTACGCTGACGAAAACGAATTTCATTGCGCTGGTGGTCTTACCGCTGCAAAAAACCGCATCATCCGCCGCCACGTTCGCAAATTTCGCGTTCACCCCGCTCGCCTGATGGGTAATGGGACTTTCGGCGCTTCCTACAAGATGAGGAAGCGCCGTTCGTCATGGAACGTTGACACCGGCACAGCCGACAACTATACTGGCGAGCAACAGCCATCACAGTGTGAACCTCACTCGCAGGATTGAACATATGCGCAATCAGCAGGAACGGTCTGCTCCCGGTCGGGCGAAAGTGCTCATCGCGGCGGCTCCCGGCGATCCACGCGCCATCCGCCTGGCAAATGATCTGCGCGACATGGGATGGGACGTGCTGCTGGCCGAAACGCCCGATGTCGCCACAACGCATGCCGCCGAGGCGATCTGCATCGCGGTGTTGCGCCCGCGCTATTGGAACGCGCCGCCCATCGCCGCGATGGTGAGCGCCGACCCGCCCTATCTCATTCCGGTGCTCGCCGAGCCGATGTCCCTGCCGCGCGGCCCCTGGTCGTTCGAGCCAATCCCCATGAATTCGCCACAGCAGGTGGCGGAAGAGGTAGCCCAAGCGGCTGAAGACGGCGCGCGAGCGTTGGGATTGCGCCGCCCATCTGTTCCACGCAATTCCGCCCCGCGCCCGCTCGTTCCCTTCGCCGCGGAATCTTCCGGCGCGGGGAGCATGAGCCGCACGGCCATGCGCCCGCAGGTGTTGCAGACGACCGGCGAAGCGCCCGCCGCCGCGGAAAACGACAATTCCCGCACCATTACCGCCGTCATCAGCGTCATTCTGCTGGTGATTGTGCTCATTGCCGGCTATAAATATGCTCTGCCGCATTTCAAGCATTTCCTGGGGCAGAGCGACGCCACGCCCGTTCCTGCTGCCATGCGCGCTTATTCCACGGCGAAGCCTGGTCCCGGCTGTGACACCAATGGCGGAGTGTGGGAGCCGCTGAGCGACCCATCGCTCAAAGGCAGTTGCGCCACTGACGGCTATACCCTGACCAAAAGCGGCAATTTCGATGTGGCCGGCGAGATCTTTTTTGATGGCCGAAATAACGTGCTGTTCCCGGCGGATTATAGCGTCAGCGTGACGGCAACGATTCTCAGCGGCGACGCCACCACCGCCGTTGGGTTGGAAGTGCATCGCCAGACGCCGAAGGGTGGGCAGATTCTCACCGCGCAGAGCACGGGGTGGAATTTCGCGCTCAATGACACCACCGGGAACCAGGTGAGGCGGTTGGCGCTCGGCTTCTTTCCGAAGCCGGTGAAATCCTTCACGTTCGCCGTCACGGTGGAAGGGCCGGTGATGGGGCTGACCATCAACGGGGTGAAGGTTGACACCGTGACTGAAACGACGTATACCACCACCAGCGCCATCGCGCTTGTGCTGGCCGATGTCGCAGGGAAAGCGCCCATCTCCGCCCGGTTTTCCGCCTTCACCTATCAGCCGCTGCCCCCGTCGTCGCTGTCAGCGATCAGCGCGCTGGGCACGGCGACGGCGACGGCGAAAGCGGAACCGGCCTATAAAGCCGCAGTGCCCGGCCCCGGATGCGACACCGGCAAAGGCCAGTGGGATCCGACCTATTTCGGAGATCCGACGACGCAGGTGAAGTGCCTGAACAATGGTTTGCAGATCACCCAAAGCGCGTCGGCTGCGGCACCAGGGCAGGTCTATTTTTATAATCTGGACGGCAATTTCCCGCTCGATTACAGCGTGGCCGTCACGGCGGATCTCAGCGCGGCCAACAACGGCTGCGCGGGCATCTTCGTGCGCAGCAGCCAGAACGGCAGCTATCACGTCTACGTATGCGCGAATGGTGAATGGCGCATCCACAAGACCTCAACCAATGCGGATATCGCCAGCGGCCAGATCTTCCTCATCACGACGCAGCCCACCCAATTGCTGGTGACGGTGAAGGGCGCGACCATCAGCCTGAGCATCAATGGCACGCAGATGACCGCCACCAAAGACGCATCCCCCTTGACCGAGACGGATAACATCAGCCTGGCGGTGAACGCGGGAACGAGCAACGCCATTGTCACCTTCAGCAATTTCGTGTTCACGCCGCTGGCTTAGCAATGCGGCTCAGTGTTTGTCGTCGTCGGGGCTTTTGGGCTTCCACTCGCCGGTGCGGTCGTCTTTGACATAGTGCTTTTCGACCGCGCCCCAGGCCACGCGGTGCGCCCGCGCCTCGTCGTGGCCATACTCTTCCCACGCGCTGTTAAAGGCCGCGCGATAGATCTCTTGCGCGTGTTTGGGCAGATGCTCGCGCACGCTTTCGGGAAGGTCGCTGATTTGTTGATAGGGCATGGTTCCACATCCTTTCAGCAAGAAAGATTGAGCATGCGAGAAAGGATGCAAAAATGATGCCGGAGTGATCTCATCTGAACAGCTGTTCGCTAGCCTTTTCATCTCATTGACAGCCCGTCTCGTTGGCGATCTCGCCCATGCTTGATCGTATACTGTGGTACACAAACCGCGCCATGCATAACAACGAGTTGGCGTGGGGAGCGCGTGAAATCATGCATGAAACAGCGCAACCGAGCGAATTTGCGTTGATTGCGCGGCTGACACGTGGCCTGCCGGGGCGCGATGACGTTCTTTTAGGTGTGGGCGACGACGCGGCGATCCTGGATGTGGGCAACGCGGGCGAGGTGCTGGTGGCGACGTGCGACGCGCAGGTGGAAGGCACGCATTTTCGCCTGGACCGCGCCACGCCGCAAGAGATTGGTCGCCGCGCGCTGGCGGTGAATGCCAGCGACATCGCGGCAATGGGCGCGCAACCGCGCTTCGCTCTGGTGTCGCTGCTGGTGCCGCCCGCGCTGAAAGCGGATCTGCTTGAAGGCATCTATGCCGGCTTGCGCGAGGAGTGCGAGCGCTATGGCGTGGCGCTGGTGGGCGGCAACGTGGCGCGCAACCCAGAACGGTTGGTGCTGGATGTGACGCTGCTGGGCATGGGCGAGCGCGACCACCTGCTGAGGCGATCCGGCGCGCAACCCGGCGATGTAGTATGCGTGACGGGCACAGTGGGATCAGCGGCGGCAGGGTTACGGTTATTGGATGACGCCGCCCTTTTGGCACGGATTGTGCCGGAAATCAGCGCGCCATTGTTGACAGCGCAGCGAACGCCCGTCGCGCGGGTGACGGCGGGCCACTGGCTGGCACACCACGGCGCAACGGCGGCGATCGACATAAGCGACGGCCTGGCG
>JAJPKG010000302.1 GCA_021323815.1 Pseudomonadota bacterium | reverse complement strand
GCCGGTCTCTGTGCGCCGGATGATGACGTCGGGACGGATGAGCGCGGTGGTAGCGCGCCTGCTGGCGTTGCGTGGCAGGGGGTCGTCTAGCGCGGCATGCGCCGGATAGGGATTCAGGTTGGTCTTGATGAAGTGCCAGGCGCGTTTCACGTGCGTGCTGGTGGTGCCCAACGCGCGTCCGATCTCCACGAAACGGCGCTGCCCCACGTCGGCCAGATGGTGCATGACAATCTGCTCTGCCAGCGGCTGCGGGTTGCCCTGCTCGCGGAACCAGCGCAGTTGAATCATCAAACATTCTGAGATATCCCGCGCGCCGATGCCCAACGGTTCCTGCGCCTGCAACACGTCCAGCGCTGCCTGCACGCGCTCAACCGAAACGCCGAGGTCGCCGGCCAGTTCGTCGAGGGTGGCGGCAAGATAACCGCGTTCGTCCAGGCTGCCCACCAGCGCCTCGGCAATGGGCACATCCTCGCCGGGCAGGGCAGCGCGCAAAGCGGTCAGCAGCGCTTCTTCCAACGTCGTTGTCGCTGAGACGCGCAGCATGGGATCAACATCATCATCGTCCCCGGTGCCGGAATTGACGCGATCTTCCAGATCGCTCCATTCGGCCAGCGTGTCGCGGGCGGCAGGGCTGGCCGGCGTGCACACCGGGCAGCGGCCATCGGCCAGCGGCGTGCCACATTGCAGGCACTGCGCGACCTCATCCACTTCCAGCGCGGGATTTTCCGCCTGTTCGGTGCCGACGGCCTGTTCCAGTTCCAGCGAAGAAAGCTGCAAGATTGAGATGGATTCGATCAGTTTGGGCGAAACGGTGTGGGTTTGTTGCGGTGCCACCACCGGGCGTTGGTCAATATACACGTGGGGAGCCTCCAAGCAGCGAATCAACACCTGTGCCGCATCCGCGCATGGGATGCCGGCGCGTGTCTGCGCCCGCGTTCCCTCCGGGCGCGCTCTTGCCCGGCTGATTCATCCAGCCGGTGTCTTGCCCACAGTATATCATGGTTCCTGGTTAATCGGTAGGGGTCCCATCAGCACTCAGCCAGCCCCCCTGCGCGAGCGCGGCGCGGGCGGCTTCCAGTTCTGCGCGCTGCTTGCTGGGGCCGGAACCACGCCCCACCACCAGGTCGCCCACGCGCGCTTCCACCGTGTAGATGCGCTGGTGCGCCGGCCCATCCGCGCTGACGACCACATACACCGGCGTCTTGCCCAGCCGCGCCTGCACCAATTCCTGAAAGATCGACTTGTCATCCTTGAAGCGCCGCTGCGTGACGATCTCCTGGGCTTTGGGAATCATCAGGCGCAGCACGAAATCGGCGGCGACGGCGAACCCGCCATCCAGCGACAGCGCGCCCACCAGCGCCTCGAAGGCGGAAGCCAGCAGCGTCTCGCGCTCGCGCCCGCCGGTCATCTCTTCGCCTTTGCCCAGAAACAGGTGCGGCCCCAGCGCGATCTGGTGCGCGAAGCCGGCCAGTGTGGGCGCTTTCACCAGTGCTGCCCGCGCCGCCGTCAGCTCGCCCTCCGTCAACTGGGGAAACGTGCGATACAGATAATCCGCTGTGACGTAAGCAAGGATGGCGTCACCCAAGAATTCCAGACGCTCGTTGGTGGGCGGAAGCGCGCCGCCGGCTTCGCGTGCCTTGCGATGCCCGTGCGCTTCCGCGACGGTGGAACGATGCGTCAGCGCCAGGCGCAGCAAGTCACGGTCGGCGAAGACATGTCCCACCGCCGCCTCTAATGCCTGGGTATCCATTTCCTGCGCCATCGCTTCATTCCACCTCGATCATCCCGGAATCCGTCACCGTCGCCATCTGCCACGCCTCCACCCCTGCCGTTTTCAATGCCGCCAGCAGAGCGGGCGCATCATCCGATCCCACCGCGACGGCCAGCCCGCCTGCCGTCTGTGGATCAGCCAGCAAGGCGCGCTCCACCACTGTGATGCCCGCGCCCCAACGCACATGCGGCGCAATCGCATCGAGGTTGCGCTTCGTCCCGCCCGGCGCGATCCCCGCCGCCGCAAGCTCCCGCGCGCCTTCCAACACCGGCACATCATTCGCCATGATGCGCGCCCCCAGCGGCGTCGCCCCTGCGCTCAACATCTCCCACAGATGCCCCAGCAGCCCGAAGCCGGTGATATCTGTTCCAGCATGCACGCGCCAAGCTGATGCAGATTCATGTCCCACATCGGAAACAGCCTGGAAGGGTTTCTTTTCCGAGCCGGGGGGGTTCGCCCCCGGCGGGAGTACCCGGCGATCATCTCGTTCTTGGCGATCTTTTGCCTGCGGCGGCCCTGCCTGAGTGACCTCCATCGCCTTTGCATTGAGCGTGGTCATGCTGGCGACAGCGGCGCGATAGGCCGCGCTGGTCTCGTCGATGGCATCGCGCTTGAGCGCGGTGGTGATGATGCCGGTGCCGAGCGGCTTCGTCAGGATGATGGCATCGCCCGGCTGCGCGCCGCCTTTGGTGATGATCTGGTCGGGATGCGCCACGCCGATAGCCGCCAGCCCATATTTCGGCTCCTGATCGATGACGGTGTGTCCCCCCGCGATGATCACGCCCGCGCGCTGCGCCTGTTCCACCCCGCCGCGCAAGATCTCCGTCAGAATGGCGGGGTCCAGATCGTCCGGGAAGGCGACAATGTTCAGCGCCAGCAACGGGCGCGCGCCCATCGCGTAGATGTCGCTCAACGCATTCGTGGCGGCGATGGCCCCATACGTCGCTGGATCGTCCACCACCGGCGGAAAGAAATCCACCGTAGCGACGATGGCTTGCTGCTCGCTCAAGCGATAGACGGCGGCATCATCCGCCGCACCCAGGCCGACCAGCAGATCGGCATTGGGCAGCGCCGCGAAGGTTGTGGCGAGGGGACGCAGCACGTGCGCCAGGGTATCTGAACCCATTTTGGCCGCTCAACCGGCGCAACTGGCCAGCGAGGTCAAGCGAATCCGTCTGCCGGGCGTCATGGTGCATCCCCCCTTTCAGAAAGGATTGTACAATGGATGCTCTATCCCTTGCACTGCCAGTCGCGGTTCTTCCAGCCCCACAGCAGGGCGGCGAGGCTGATGCCAACCGAGGCGACATTGATGATCATCTCGGTGACAACCGAGCCGAAATTCTGGCTCAGCAGGTGATAGATGCCATTCTGAATGTCGTAGGAGATATCCATGCCCCCAAGATACAGCCCGGCGCTGCTGCCCATGAAGATCCAGGGGATGGCACTGGATTTGTCGCGGAAGAGCTGGATGGATGCCATGAGCGAGCAAAGCGCCATCCAGCCGTCCGAGACGGGGAAAGCATTTTCAAACGTGAGGTAGGTGTGGTCTTTGGGCAGCACCGCCAGCATGTCGCGCCCGCCGGGAACGGCGAACCACATCATCCAATACATGATCGTCACGGCGGTGACAATCATAAAAACCCACGCCAGGGTTTTGCTGCCATATGGGCTTTTGCGCGTTGTGGCCGCTTCCGTTGCCACCGTGCTGAGTTCCGCCATCGTGATGATTCCTCCTGATAAGGGATTACACGGGATCCACAGTGCCGGCTTGTGAAACGGCTCACAGCCCCACTGAAATTGCCCCTAGCATAACACACCGATCAGGTTCGCGTCACGGCAGAGCGCGCCGTATGATATCCTGAGAAGGTCGCAGTTCACGATAACCGTGATGTTTTGTCATCGATAAGCGCCTTGCTCATCGACTCTCCCTCTCTGGCGAAGATGGGGAGGGGGCCGGAGGGTGGGGCCACAGGAGGTCGCTGCCACATGCAACCCACGGATGATGCTACGCCCCAGCAGCCGCCCGCCGCGCCCCGGCCCAACACCACCCGCGAGACGCACACCTATCCGCGCTTGCAGGTGCCGCTCTTTGGCACGGAATATCTGGATTATGCCAAGCGCCAGCTTTTCGCCCGCCACCCGGACTATCTGCCGACGTTGGTGCGGCTGATGGATGTTCACCCCGGCATGACAGCGGTGGACGTCCACTGCGGGGCAGGCTTTTACACGCGCCTGATCGCCAGCCGGTTGCAAGGTGAAGGGCATGTCGTGGGAATCGACCCCGATCCGGTGTTGCTCACCCATGCGCAGCAACAGACCATCATCGAAGGATGGGAAGAGGTGCTGGCGCTGCGCCAGGGCTATGCGACCGCGCTGCCCTTGCCTGACGGCATTGCCGATCTGGTTTTCGCCAATAGCGTGTTGTGGGTGTTGCCGCAGGATCAGCGCGTGCAGGCGGTGCGCGAGATGCGCCGCGTGACGCGCGTGGGGGGCCGCGTGCTGGTGGCCGAGCCGGATGGCGGGCTGGTGCATATCTATGACGAGCAACGCCCTGAACTGCAAGAGCTTGAGACGCGCGTGCATGAAGCCTTCGTGCGCGGCACCCTGGCGCTGGATGGCGACGATTATCAGATCGGGCGCAAGCTGCCCACCATCTTCCAGGCGGCGGGCTTCGAGCGTGTGCGCGTCTTTCCGCGCCTCTTTGTCGTGGCCGGCTGTGACCTGGGGGACGATCCCAAGCAGGGCTTGCTGGACCGCATCACCGAATATCAACAGGCGCTTGCCGCCCTGCTCAACACCGCGCCTGAGGCACAGGCGCGTCGCGCTCACCGGGCCGAGCGGCTGCGCGCCGGGGGATTGAGCGATGCCGATATCGCTCGCCATCAGGAACTCACCATCGCCCGGCTGAAAGATCTGACCGAGCAGCCGCAGCGCATCCTGCAAGACACATCGGTTTATATGTATGGCGGCCTGTTCTGCATGGGATATCGCACCTAGACGAAACCGCCCTCTTAGCCTTCCAGCACTGAGGATACGTCACGCTTCCCCAGGCAAACCAAGCCGGCAAGGACGCGATGGATCAGGGCGCAACAAGGATAACACAACAGCGACGCGCGTGATTCCGCCGCGTCACATGGGCATGAGCGCCCTGTGCAGCGCCACACATCCAGCCCGATCACCACAAACTATCGGCGCATCCTCTGGCCTTCGTAGGTGCGGCGTGATACGATAGGAAGAGCGGGAAGCGTGGCGGTGATTATACCCAAGACGCGATGCCGCTGCAACTTCATCGCATCACGTTGAGAGGATCGATCTCATGCCGCAAAACATCGATTTTCTGGATTACATCTGGGTGGCGGTCGGCACGGTGCTGGCGCTGCCCGGCGTCATATTCATCGCCTACACGGTTGCGCCGCGCCTGCGTTTCGCCAGCGCCCTGGGAGCCTTCGTCGGTGGGATCTTGGGCTATCTGGTGACGATGTTCGTCTGGGGTACCCCGCTCGACTCTGTACACCTTGAAGGCGCGGTCGTGGGGGTGGGCGCGTTCTTCATCGCGTCCGTCACCGGCTTGGTCGGCGCGCTGCTGGTCAACTTCCTGGCCCCCAGCCAGCAACGGTCGCGCTCGACGCAGGTGGAATATTGAGTCTGATTGCCGG
>JAJPKG010000171.1 GCA_021323815.1 Pseudomonadota bacterium | reverse complement strand
TGTTCCTCACCCGTCCGCCACTCGGTGGTCTCCCACCTCGTTCGACTTGCATGTGTTATGCACGCCGCCAGCGTTTGTCCTGAGCCAGGATCAAACTCGCCATCCAAATATAGTTGAGTGGTCATGCCACTCAGAACGTTCAGACGCGAATATGATCACTCAAAGGTCTTTACAAGACCTCGCTGTCTTTCTCACTCTTCAATTGTTCAGGTTCCGCGTCGTCGCCGCGTCTACGCCTGAGCGTTTCTCGCGGTGGCGAATAGAAATATACCATACCCTATGCGACATGTCAAGGGTGGTACCAGGGGAAAATGCATTTTCTGCTGAGCAAACTCCACTCCTAGTCACATCCCCAGAAACGCTGGCGAGAGGGGAGCCAGAGAGGGATAGACATCAGTCGGCCTGTGGAGCGGCTTCGACGGGGGGCAAGCCGACGATCTCCATCAGCTTCAGCGCATTGGTGCTGGTGGCCAGGCCGGGGCGCAGATGATAATCGAAGTGCATGACCAGAGTACCATTGGTGCGGGCGAAGTCTTCCGTGAAATGCACCAGTTTCGCGGCGGCCAGCAGTTCCGGCGCAGCGGCCAGCGTCAGATCGTGCGTCGAGACCGCGCCGGTCGCGCCAACATCCAGCAGTCGCCGGATGATGTGGCGCGCGGCGATCTGGCGTTCGGCGGTGTTGGTGCCGTGCAGAATCTCGTCTAGCAAAAAGAGCACCACGCGCTCGCCCGATGGTCCTATCGCCTCGGCGGCATCCATCACCGCCTTCAACTGGCGCAGTTCCGCCATGAAATACGACACGCCTTGCTCCAGCGAATCCGAGATGCGGATGCTGGTTGCCAAGTGCACGGGCGGCAGGCGCAGTGATGTTGCGCAGACCGGCCCGCCCGCCTGCGCCAGCACCACGTTCACGCCGATGGCGCGCAACAGCGTGCTTTTGCCCGACATGTTTGATCCCGTCACCAGCAGGAAATGCCCTGGCGGGCCGAGCGTCACGTCGTTGCCCACGCACACCGCCGGTGGCAGCAGCGGATGCCCCAGGTTGCGCGCCGCTATCTCATCGGTTGCGCCATGCTCGGCAAGCTCTGGGAATGCCCATGCGGGATGATCGTGCGCCAGCGTTGCCAGGGCCGCCAGCGCCTCGAACTCTCCCAGCGCCACCAGCCACGCGCGCACCTGCGCTCCCGCTGTCGCCCGCCAGCGATCCAGCAGCCATGCATTATGGAACATCAGCATGGTGAAGACCTGGATCAGCATAAAAAGCGGCACGCGGCGCAACTCGATCAAAGGCATCATCCGCCCCAGGCGGCGCATCATTGCCGCTGCGCCAGCATCACCGGTGCGCAACCGCTGCTGCACCTCTTGCAAGAGCGGATCGCTGAATTCCTGTTCCGTCAGCAGAGCGAAGATCGCCGCGTATCCCGCGAAGACCTGATTGCGCTCGGCCACTTCTTCGATGAATGCCTCCGCCTCTTTGCCTGCCAGGTTCGTCACAACATATGCCGCCACAACCGGCAGCAGCCAGAAGAGGATGGCGGTCAGCCCGGCAAGCTGTATCACGATCAAGATCAGCGTGACAGCGGGCAGGATGCGCGCAGCCCACAGCATCCACTGGTGCCCGGCGAAAGGTGACGGCCCCTCGGCCCAGCGGGCAAAGGCTTCATAGTCGTGCTGCGCGTTGCCCATTAGTCGCGCTGCCAGCGTCAACGCATCGCGAAAATCCGTCGCTCCGGCCAGTTCGCGCGCCGCGCCTTGCCGTGCCTGCGCCGTTGCGATGGGCGATGGAGCCGTAATCCAGCTTTGCAGCGTGGCTAACCCTGCCGGCGTGTTCGCCGTGGAAAGCAGATGTAGCAAAGACGCCCGCCCCGTCAGATCGAGATCGCGCGCCAGATGCGACGTGTCATCAGAGGGCGGATAGGGCCGCAGGGGAATATGCTCCCAATCCCGCGCTAGCCGCGCCAGCCCTTCCGCCTGCATCTGCGTCAGCTCGCGGTAACGCCGCCGCTGCTCGTCCAGCCGCGCGTGATAGGCGAAAGATGCGACAAAGCCAACGAAGAGCGCACCCGCCAGCCAATAGAGGCCGCTGATTTTAGCGAAAAAGGCCGCCAGCAGCGCGATCAACGCGCCAAAAAACAGCACGACATTGACCGTTCCCTGCTGGTCGCTGCGCCGCTCAAAATCATCGCGCAATGCGGCAAAATGCTCTTGCCGCGCCTCATATTCCGCTGTTGGATCTGTAGCGGTTATCGCATCAGGTGGAACGAATGGGAGCATCTGGTGTTATCCTTCGTTGAGGTGTTGCCACCCATCTTGCTCTGAATCTCTTGCGCCAGTTGCGCGCGCTGATCATTGGCATGGCTGGCCTTCATTTCAACAGCACACTCGTATCACGCCAGCCATACGCTACCTCGCGCAGTTCCGCTCCGGCTATCGTGAAACTCTGCTCGCGCACGAATTGCCCGCCCAACGCCTCGTAAAAGCGGCGGGCAGGATTATCGACGAACACCCACACGATCATCGCCTGCATTCCCTGTTGCGCCAGCCGCGCGGCGACAGCGCGCACCAGTTGCCGGCCCACGCCGCGCCCCTGTGTTTCCTGCAAGAGGTAGATGGATTCCAGTTCGCCGGGATAAATCGCCGCGTCCTCCGCGCCGCTGCGCGTGGGAGTGCATCGGGCGAAGCCGACGATGCGCCCGTCGTCGTCTGCGGCAACGAACGCCGATTCTCGCGGATGTTCTTCCGCTAAAAAACGCTGCCACTGCGCCAGCCGCCGTTGCGGATCGCTCATCTGCGCGATCACGTCGTCTGGGATGATGCCGGTGTATGTCGTGTGCCAGCTTGCCACATGCACGTGCGCGATGCCCTCGGCATCTGCTGCCGTCGCTTCTCGTATGATCATGGTCGCCATTTCTCCCTTGCTCAATAGCATAACACAGGCGAGGGATGCGAACATACGAGCAGGCGGTTGAAGATGTTCCACCACATAGCACGTATATTGCTCGGTGTGGTCACCAGGGGCTAATGCTGTTTTCCATAGCATGCCTCGCTCGTTGCCTGCGCAGGCTGAACTGCTGCATGGTGCTCTATGGTACAATCGGTGCAACAACGGCTGATTCATCTTCATCAAGCAAAGGAGCACGGTGATGAGCGATCTTCCCCCGCAATATGGCATGGAGCGGCAATTTCAGATCTACATGGGCGGCATGCAGGGGCAAAAGCCCGCCCTGCCTATTGATGCTGGCGCGCTGGAAGCGGCGGCGCGTCAGGTGATGTCTGCTGAGGCATATGACTATGTGGCCGGCAGCGCGGGGGGCGAAGACACGATGCGCGCCAACCGCGATGCTTTCACCCGCTGGCGCATCATCCCGCGCATGCTGCGCAACGTGGGCCGGCGCGACTCGCGCGTGCAGATCTTCACCGACACGTTTACCGCGCCGTTGATGTTGGCCCCCATCGGCGTGCAGTCGATTGTACATCCAGAGGCCGAAGTGGCGGTGGTGCGGGCGGCGGCGGAATTGAACGTGCCGATGATCCTCAGCACCGCGTCATCCAAGACGATGGAAGAGGTCGCAGCGGCGGCAGGTTCCGCGCCGCTGTGGTATCAACTCTACTGGGGGCGCAATCCAGATGTGACCGCCAGCATGCTGCGCCGCGCTGAGGCGGCGGGATATCGCGCCATTGTTGTCACGCTGGATACAGCGCTGCTGAGCTGGCGCGAGCGCGATCTGCAAAACGCTTATCTGCCGTTCCTGCTGGGCGAAGGGTTGGCGAATTACTTCAGCGATCCCGCCTTTCGCGCCGCGCTGCCGCAACCGCCGGAAGAGAATCCGATGGCGGCGATCCAATATTTTGTCAGCATCTTCTCGAATCCGACCCTCACCTGGGACGATCTGGCTTTCTTGCGCCAGCACACCAAATTGCCCATCATCCTCAAGGGCATCTTGCATTATGACGATGCGCGGCAGGCGGTGGAGCGTGGCGCAGACGGGATCATCGTCTCGAATCACGGCGGGCGGCAGGTGGACGGCGCAGAAGCCTCGCTGGAAGCGTTGCCGCGCGTGGTCGCCGCCGTGAATGGCGCGATTCCGGTGCTCTTCGACAGCGGCATCCGGCGGGGCGCGGATATTGTGAAAGCGCTGGCGCTGGGCGCGCGGGCGGTGCTGCTGGGCCGGCCCTACATCTGGGGGCTGGCGCTGAACGGCCAAGCCGGCGTGCGCGAGGTGCTGCTGAATGTGCTGGCGGACTTCGATCTGACGCTGGCACTCAGTGGCTATGCCTCGGTCACCGAAGTCACCGGCTCAGCCATCACTCGCGAGCCTGCGCACCGCTGATACCCGATGCCGTTGGCCCGATCTTCTTAATGCAAACGGTTGATCGTTCCATTATGCGGCATGGTGCGCTAGAATGGGGCTGCCCCTCTCCAGCAGGGTTGGAGAGGGGAGTTTGAAAGGGGGCCGGCTTTGGTGAGATCGGGCTGGAGCTTCCAGCGCAATACATAAAATATCGGGTAACGAGCATCCAATGAACGAGAAACAGCCGGATAAAACGCTGCGCCATACGCTGGAATTAGCAGCGGCGGCAGCCATTTTGATCGCGGTGCTGGTGGCGCAGTTCGTGGTCATTCATGATCATGGCACGACGCACACCACGCTGGCCGGTGGGCTGACGGCGACGGATACGCGGACGCCGGGCGCTATGCCGACGGCGAGACCCAAACCGGGACACAGCGTCACCCCAATGCCAACCAGCCTGATGAGCGATTTCATTACGCGCGCCATCGCCCGCACGAATATGTATCGCCGGGAATTCGCGCCGAGTTGCCCGCAGCTGGCCTACAATAAATATCTGACGCTGGCGGCGTATCTGCACAGTGAGGATATGGCGACTCACGGCTTCTTGTCGCATAGCGGCTCGAATGGTTCGACGGTTCCCGAACGGCTGAAAGCTGCCGGCTATCACTTTTCGACCTGGGCGGAGAACGTGACGTGGTATGCCCCCACGCCTGAGCAAGCGGTGGATGATTGGTTCAACGAGACGCCCCCCAACGACGGCCACCGGCGCAACATTCTGGGCTGCACGCTCCAAGAAGTCGGCATCGGCTTCTATTACAATCCGCACGACGCGCCGGGCGCGCACTATTATTGGACGGAAGACTTCGGCGCGCCGTGCAATCCCTATTGTTTATAAAAATAGGGACGCGATTCATCTCATCGCGTCCCTCTAACGTGCAATGCGCTTACACGTCTTCGGGCGGTTCGTCGTCATCCGCTTCGTTGCCATTGGGGGTGACAGCCAGTGTATCCGGCGTGGCGATGGCGCGGATCTGGTCTTCGAGAGTTTTGGCGACATCCTGGTTTTGGCGCAGGAAGTCTTTCGCGTTCTCGCGGCCCTGCCCCAGGCGAATCTCGCCATAGTTGAACCACGCCCCACTCTTTTTCACCAGCCCCATTTCCAGGCCCAGGTCAATCAAGCCGCCCTCTTTCGAGATGCCTTCATTGAACATGATGTCGAACTCGCACTGGCGGAACGGCGGCGCGACCTTGTTCTTGACCACTTTCACGCGCACGCGGCTGCCCACAACATCGTTACCCTGCTTGATTGATTCGATGCGGCGAATGTCCATGCGGATCGAAGCGTAAAACTTCAGCGCCTTGCCGCCGGTCGTCGTTTCGGGGGAGTTATGCACCACCACGTTATCAACCAGATAGGTGTGGTTCCCCTCGATCTCGATGTCGAAGCGATGGGTGGATTTATCATTCTCCATCGGCTTCGCGTAGATCTGCACAATCGGCATGGCGACCGCTTTGCGATGCGGTTGCACCTTAATATCAAGCGGCTGGAACCTGCCCCTGAACTCCGGCATCAGTTTGTAGGCCATCGACGGATGCACATAGGGTGCGATCATCTCATGAAACTTTGGTGTCGCTTCAACTCCGAAGTTGATGAGACCGCGCACGGTGAGCGTGGCATTCAAACCCATCTCCGCCAGTTTGGCAACCAGCAGTTGTTGTTTTTCCACGGGAATGCCGGGACATGCAATGCTGCACCGATTCTGGCGATCCTTGTCGAATGTGCCATCATCCATATACCAGATCGCCAGGGACAGCGGATTCAAGCTGTTGATCGTCTCAAGACTTGGATCTTTCCCTACACCGCTGTAATTGGTGTCGCGGAATGCGGTCAATTCGTACATGGGGATGGTATCGAAGCTGTGACCACCCTTCGAGTTCGTTGTCCGATAACCAATCACCCCTTCAAAGAGCGATTCTTTCCAGAGGCAATAGGCATCTTGCGCTGAACCATGCCCAACGCGGAACTGCGTGTTGAATGCTTTGATGCGTCGGAACGCTCCATCACCAAGCAGTGAACCGCGGATGATATCCCAATGTTGGGGTGTCAGGTAATGCATCACACCGCTTATGAGGGATTCATCCTCACGGATCTCGCTGGCTTCTTTCCAGCCGGTGTCGGTCAGCAGGCGATGATTAGGTGTGCAGGCGAATGTCGAGCGACCATCGCCTTCGTTGTGCGCGACGACGAACTGCAAGAAATGCTCGGTGCGCCCGTTGTCAAACCAGTTGACCACACGGCGCGGCTCGATGGCCCCAGTCTCTTCGTTGTATGACAGCACTTCAACCGGCATCTTTTGATTGACAATCTTGCCGATCTTTTCAGTGGTGCCGTCAGCCAGAGTAACACGCGCGTCATAATGGAAGCAGCCAAACATGACGCCTATTTTGTCGCGTAACTGGTTGGTGAAGATGACGGCGGTCTTCGTGCTGTTGATCGTGCCGGTCAGCTTGCGCAATGCCTGGCTCATCAGGCGGGCTTGCAGGCCGACGTGGGAATCGCCCATCTCGCCTTCGATCTCGGCGCGCGGCACCAGCGCGGCAACGGAGTCGATGACAACGACATCCACCGCGCCGCTGCGCACCAGCATCTCGGCGATCTCCAGGGCTTGCTCGCCGGTGTCGGGCTGCGAGATCAGCAGGTTGGCGACATCCACGCCGCAGCGCTCAGCATAGCCGGGGTCCAGCGCGTGCTCGGCGTCGATATATGCCGCAGTGCCCCCGCTGGCCTGGACGTTGGCGATGATGTGCTGGCAGAGGGTGGTTTTGCCGCTGGACTCCGGGCCATAGATCTCGGTGATGCGCCCGCGCGGAATGCCCCCGATGCCTAGGGCGATATCAAGGGCGACGGAGCCGCTGGAAATGGCCCCAACGGCACCGACGGTGCGCGCCTCGCCCAGCCGCATGATCGCGCCCTTGCCAAATTTGCGCTCGATCTGCGCCATAGTGGTTTCCAGCGCTTTGTCACGTTCGCTGGTTTGCGTGCCGTTCGTCGCGCTGGTGACGGTCTTATCTGCTGGCATGCTGGCTCTCCTCTTCAGCGCATGGCCGGCGCTGGGATTGAGTAAGCGGGCGGTTCAAACGATGCCGGGAGAGCCGGCGGTTGAAACCGCGCCTAAGGGCTGCGCCACCAAGTCCGGCCAAGCTGGACTGGTTTGTAGCAAACAGGGATTGAGGTTTCTCTGGATTGTTTGTAGCATAGCACACGGGCTTTTGAACAAGTGTACCACCAGAGGGGGTTTTGCGTCAATCCTCTCAGCTATTCTTCCCAATCGTGTCCAAAACGGCACTAGCCCATTTAGTTATTCATGCTTGCTTGTATCAGCTATCATTTGACATAGGTGATGCCATTTTTGATATTTTCGGCCTCGCTTTAGCGAATGAGGACATTATTTACGATGCCCCTTGAAAGAAATCGCGGGTGGAACGCCTTCCTGATACAGAACCGGAACCCGCCGCAAGCCGCCACCCCTTCAGGGTGTGTGGATAGGCGGGTTTCTCGGAGGACGCCCGCCCTTGCGTTCCACATCCATCGATGGTACCATCCGTGCAGGGAACAGAAAGACGTGCAAGAGCCAGTCACCTTGCTCT
>JAJPKG010000492.1 GCA_021323815.1 Pseudomonadota bacterium | reverse complement strand
TGTTCCTCACCCGTCCGCCACTCGGTGGTCTCCCACCTCGTTCGACTTGCATGTGTTATGCACGCCGCCAGCGTTTGTCCTGAGCCAGGATCAAACTCGCCATCCAATATAAAGTGCTGCTTGAAGCAGCTTATCGTACAAACATGTACGTCGTTGGCGCGTTGATCACAACGGAATCAAAGTTCATGACTTCGACACGTGTTCCTTGCTCATACTGTCACTTTTCAGTTGTCCAGGTGCCTTGCGTCTTGATGGTGTTTTCATCGTGGCGCTCCTCTATAATCGCATATCCTTCGGGATTTGTCAAGGGCTACATGACCACCATGACCAAAGTCCGTATATGCTATCATATACTTACAGATGAAATCCGCTCCACGGGAGGATCAGACGATGCCATTGTACGAATTTTATTGCACGGACTGCCGCGAAAAGTTTGAAGTTCTGTCACCGTTCGCGAAGGTAAGCCAGGGCGATGTGGTCTGCCAAAAATGTCACGGCAGCCACGTGCGCAAGCTGCTCTCGGTCTTTGCCGCACGGCGCGGCGGCGATGGGGAGTTAGGCGACGGCTATGACTTCGAGTCCAGCGCGGGCGGTGGTGGCTGTGCCTGTGGCGGGCATTGCAGTTGTGGCGAGCATTGATCGACAATAGCCCAATCTCTTCTGCCAATTGCAGAAACCACGATCAGAATGATATACTACGCTGAGCATGTTGCAGTGTAACTGTGGCGTGCGCTGCGCTCGAGAGCGGCGACCGCGCCGCCTCAGGCGAACCACCATTCCTGCCCCGGCACATCCTACGATTCCCTATCGTAGGGGCGATGTTTATCACGCCAATCAGCCGGCGCACACCCAAAGGATGCATAATTGCATGATTCGCCATTACGAATTGGGGCTTGTCATCAACCCAGATCTGGCGGAAGACCAGATCGAGGCACAGGTTTTGCGCGTCGGCCAGGCCATTGAAGCGCGCGAGGGGAAAATCACCCATCTGGATAAATGGGGGCGTCGCCGTCTGGCATATCCCATCGAGCACCACCGTGAAGGCTACTATGCCTTCATTGATATGGAGATGGATACGACCGCCGTGCGCGAGATCGAAAGCATGCTGCGCGTGCAAGAGAACGTGATGCGCCATCTCATTACGATGATCGACCCGCGCACGCTGGAAGAACGCCGCCGCCGCCAGGAACAAGACGCCGCCCGCGCTGCCGCGCAAGCCGCTCAAGCTGCGCAACGCGCCGCCGAACAGGCCGCCGCACAAGAGGCACAGGCCGAGCAGGCGAACGAACCCGCGCCGGCAGATGATGCCGCGCAGCCTGGCAACAGCGCCCCGCCGGCGTTGTCGCCCGCTGAGCCGGCGGAAAAACCTGCCGCGCCGGTGACTGACGAGTCCGCATCCGAAGCATAACGCCTGCAAGCAGGCCGGGAGGAAGCGCCATGAACAAAATCATGCTCATCGGCAACGTCGGACGTGAGCCGGAAATGACCTACACGCCCAGCGGCAGTCCAGTCACCAAATTCTCTTTAGCGACAAATCGCCGGTGGAAAGATAAAACCACTGGTGAGATGAAAGAAGAGACAACCTGGTTCAACATCGTTGCCTGGGAGCGACTGGCGGAGACGTGCAGCAATTACGTCCACAAAGGCTCGAAGATCTTTGTGGAAGGCCGCTTGGTCATTCGTGAGTACACCGACAAAGATAACGTGCAACGCCGAGCGGTCGATGTGGTCATTACCGATATGGAATTGCTCGATTCCAAGGGCAGTGGTCCCTCTGCCGGTGGCGCTGGCGCATCTGCGGCTGGCGAAGTGAGTGGCGAAGACTTCCCGTTCTGATGATGCGCGGGGCGAGGCAGGCCCTTGCCCCTACGAAATGGTTGCAACTGGAACCATGTGCGCCTCGTCTTGAGATGAAACGATGGGGCGCGTGGAAACCAATCGGCGAGGCAAGCCCTCGCCACATGGCGGCAGCGCCGCTCGCGCCAGATAGGCGCGCATTCCCGTGCCGGGTGAACCCGGCAAACCCAAACGGAGGACCAATCCTGTGAATCCCACCCCCACGACACCAGCGGCAACGCCCGCGCCGGCTCAAGCGGCGGCTCCCGCATCGGAACGCCGCCCGCGCCGCGATTATCGCTCGCGCCGCAAGGTCTGCCAGTTCTGTGTTGACCACGTGCGCGATATCGATTATAAAGATGCGCAACGGCTGCGGCGCTACATCTCGGATCGCGGCAAGATTGAGCCGCGCCGCAAGACCGGCACCTGCGCCAAACACCAGCGCCGCCTGGCCGTCGCGCTCAAGCGCGCCCGCCACATGGCGTTGCTGCCCTTCACCGCCGAGCACATGCGCGGCGCGTAGGTGTTTCATCTCAGTCATCTTGCGGCACCCATCCTGTTGCGATGCGGTGCCGCCACGCGTATCAGCCGCGCATCCTGGACATCATTTAAGGGAGCCAGCAATTCGCTATGACAAAGCCAATAACTCCGCCATCTAAAACAACCCGCCCTACCGGGAAGGCCGCGACCGGCGCGCAAGGAACCAGCGCCACTACATCTCCGGCGCGCGCATCTGGCCGCTATCAACCGGGACGCGACCGCCGCGTGCGCATGAAGGGCAGCGCCGAATATGGCCGGCGCGTCAAAAAGCCCATCATCTTCAATGTTGGACGCGATCTGCCCGCCGCGCAGCGCACGCGCCTGCAAAAAAAGCTCTATTTCACGTTTGCCGGCGTCATGGCCGCTCTGGTCGTGCTGGTGTTCGCGTTCGGATGGTTCAACATCAATGTCATTCAGCCAAATATGGCCATCGTCACCGTCAATGGTGCCAATATTCCCCAGAAGAATTATCGCTATATGGTCGCCTATCTGGCTCAAGACACCTGGAACAAGTTGCAGGCCGCCAACGCGCAGGTCACGCAATTGACCTCACAGATTGCCAGCGAGAAAGATTCAACCAAGAAAGCTGCACTCCAGACGCAGTTGCAAAGCGCGCAGACCACCGTCTCGTCGCTGCAAACCTCGTTCAGCCAGACGCAGATTGATCAACTGGCCATCGACGATCTGGTGGAAGATCAGCTCATCCAGCAGCAGACGCCGCAGTATCTGCACAGCGATCCCAATGCCGCCAAAACACTGACCATCACCAGCGCGCAGCTCAATCAAGCCTTCCAAGATTTTAAGAAGGCCTTCCCCGCCGGGCAGTCGCTCAGCAACTTCGAGAAGCAGAACAACATGAGCGATGATAACGTGAAATTCGCCCTGGGTGTGGTGCTGCGCCGCAAAGCGATGGATACCTATCAGCAAAGTCTGGTTGTTTCGCCGGCCTATGCCGTCCACTTCCAGCGCATCGAATTTGACGGCCTGTCGCAAGCCAAAGCAGATCTGGCGATCTTGCAGAAAGATCCGTCGCAGTGGAACGCGCTGGCAAAGAAGGATTCGCTGGATGTCAACACACGCGACAATGGCGGCGACATGGGTTGGAACATTCAGGGCCAGCAAGATCAAGGGCTGGAACAATGGCTCTTTAACCGCAACAACAAAGCGGGAACCATGAGCGGCGTGCTCAAAGAGGTTTCCGGCACGTATGACATCGTGCGCATCATCGCCGTGGATCCCAACCACACCATTGATAGCACAACGCTGCAAAACCTGAAGCAGAATGCGTTGTCGCACTGGCTCACCGGTCTGCGCAACCTGCCGCCGACCAACCACATCACAACGGCCAACCAGGATATGATGACCAGTCCAGCGAATGTGCCACAGACGCCGAACCTGAACATCACCTTCCCCAGCAGCAGCGGCCAGATTCCCGGCACCACCAATCCATAAGGGAAACGTGTGCCGCGCCGCAAGCCAATCTGCGCGGCACGCGAGTGCATATCATATACTGAGTGCAGGCACCACCCAAAACAGGTGCCTGCACTCGCCATTGCAGTGGAAACCATTCCAGAAAGATCGCCTTGTCCTATGCCGCCGCTCGCCTCAGTTGCTCCCGCTCCCCTGGATGTCGCGCTGCTCGACACGATCTCGCTCTACATCCACATCCCCTTTTGCCACAAGAAGTGCCATTATTGCGACTTCAACTCCTACTCCGGGCTGCTGGGCTGGCGCGGCACGTATGTTCGCGCAGTAGCGCGCGAGATTCAGCTTGTGGGCAAGGCGGCGCGCTTGCCGGATGGCTCAGCCCGCCGCTGCCGCACCATCTTTTTCGGCGGCGGCACCCCCAGCTTGCTCAAAGCGAGCGAGATCGCCGAGATCCTCGCCGCTGCTCATGACGCCTTTGCTGTGGATGCCGATGCGGA
>JAJPKG010000414.1 GCA_021323815.1 Pseudomonadota bacterium | reverse complement strand
GCCACGCGTGATCCCGTTCCCTGGCGTGCCACGCGTGATCCCGTTCCCTGGCGTGCCACGCGTGATCCCGTTCCCTGGCGTGCCACGCGTGATCCCGTTCCCTGGCGGGGGTTGGGCGCGATAAATCGCGCCCCTACTGAACAATGGCATTTATCCCCGGATCAGCTTCAGCACGGCGTCGCGGCCCTGCTCCATCAGCTCTTTCGTGTCGCCTTCGACGTTGAGGCGCAGCAGCGGTTCGGTGTTGGAGCCACGCACATTGAACCACCAGTGTGGATAGCTCACCGTTACGCCGTCGAGCGTGTCGATCTGAGCGTTGGGATCTTTGCTATAGACCTCTTCGATCTGCTTGATCTTTTGCGCCGCCACCTCGTGCGAGGATACTTTGGTATTGATCTCGCCCGACTGGAAGCGTTTGGTAAAGGGCGCGGCCAACTGCGACACCGTTTTGTGATCCTGGCTCATCAGTTCCAGCACGGTCAGGAAGGCGATGAGGCCGGAATCGGCGTAAAAATTGTCGCGGAAATAGAAGTGGCCGGAATGCTCGCCGCCGAAGATGGCGTTTTCGGCGCGCATCTGCGGCTTGATGAACGAGTGGCCCACACGGGTGCGCACAGCGCGTCCGCCTGCGGCCTCGATGGCTTCCGGCACGGCGCGTGAGCAGATCAGGTTATAGAGGATGGTCGCGCCGGGATTCTTGCGCAGCAGGCTCGTCGCCACCATCGCCGTCACCGTGCTGCCCGTGACCAGATTGCCGTGCTCGTCGGTGATGAACATGCGATCCGCGTCGCCGTCGAAGGCCACGCCGATATCCGCTCCCTTCTCGCGCACCAGCTTTTGCAGATCCACCATGTTCTGCGGCTCGATGGGGCTGGCGGGGTGATTGGGGAAATGGCCGTCCAGCTCGAAATAGAGCGGGTAGAGCGTGCATTGCGGCAAATGGGCGAAGACGCGCGGCACGATCATCCCCGCCATGCCGTTGCCAGCGTCCGCCGCGACTTTGAACGGCGCGATGGTGGCGGGATCGATGAACGAGAGCACGTGCTTGACGAAATCATCCAGCACGTCCTTCTTGATGATCTCGCCCTTCTTCGCTGGCGTGGGGAAGTTGTTGGCGATCACCATATCGCGGATGGCATCGACGCCGGTTTTGTCGCTCAGCGGGATCGCTTCCTCGCGGCACATCTTGATCCCGTTGTAATTGCCGGGGTTGTGCGACGCGGTGATCATCACGCCGGCGGGCGCTTTGAACTTGCCGACGGCGAAATAGAGTTCGTCGGTGGAGGTCATGCCCAGGTCGATGGCATTCGCGCCCTGGTCGGTGATGCCGCGCATGATTGCCGCCGCGATGGCCGGCGACGACAGGCGCATGTCGCGCCCCACCATCACTTCGCTGGCGTTGAGAAACACCACCAACCCGCGCCCCACCTTATAGGCGATGTCGTCATTGAGATCCGTGGGGTAAATGCCGCGCACGTCATACGCGCCAAACACTTTGCTGATATCTGCGGGACTTGTCATCCGTTCGTTGTCTCCCATCTTGCTCAAGGGACGGGACACGGAGGACACGAAAATTTTCGCGGAAAGACACGGAAGGATTGTTCTGAATGCGGAATGATGCGGGATTGTATCGGCTGTTCCGTAGGGACGATGCCATGTCTTGCCCGCCTACGCGCCGTGTAATCCCGCGAGTATTCCATGCCATTCCGCGTTCCGTCTTTGTCCTTTCCGCGGCATTCCGTGTGGGCTTCCGTGCCCTCCGTGTCCCGTCCTTACCTTTTTCCTACGTCTCTATCATACTCCACCGCACACCGCATGCCGCAAACTGAACCGTTTGCTCGGCGGAATTTGTGGGTTGAAACGCTGGATCGTCCAACGCCGTGCGGATGTGGTTAACTGTGAGTATGCTCTCGTGTATAACAAGGGGTGGCAATTCGACGCGAAAGGCAGGTTTTTTCCATGCAACTGAGCGCGCGCAATCAACTCAAAGGCGTGATCAAAGCGATCACCCTGGGCAATATCATGGCCGAGATCGTCATCCAACTGCCCGACGGCCAGGAGGTCGTCGCGCTCATCACCTTCACCTCATCTGAGCGGCTGAATTTGCAGATCGGCGATCAGGTGACGGCGATTTTCAAATCCACCGAGGTGATGGTGGGGAAAGAGGGGTAAAACGCCGGCAAGATGGGCTGATGAGACGCCGAAATCGATCATAACGCTTTGGGAACGGCGGGAATCGTCTTTTCTTTGCTGTAGATCACCATGCCGGGACCGCCGTCTTTCATATGGCGCACATAGCGTTGCTCGGTGTAGTCCACCGGCACGCTGGCGGCATTGCGCGACTGGCTATACCATGCTGCAAGGCTCGCTGCCGCCTGGATGGTTGTCTGTGGCACCACTCGCCCGCCGGATTTGACGATGACGTGCGCGCCCGGCACGCCCCGCGCATGCAACCAGATGTCGCCGCCGGTACCGAGATCAAACGTGACGTATTCGTTCTGATGGCTGTTTTTGCCGACATAGATGGTGAACCCGTCGGGCGAAGTGAAGCGCAACGGCTCCCCGCCAAGGCGCGGTTTTGGCTGCACCTTGCCCTTCACGCCCGGCTTGCCTTTCGGCGCTTTCCTCGCTTTCGCGGGCGCGTCGCGTTCCACGTGACCTAGCCGCGCCTCGGCGATCTCGGCGCGCACGTGAGCGAGATCGACCAGCGACTCAGCCAGATCGAGATCCGTCTGCAACTGCGCCACACGCGCCAGGTCGGTTTCGGCGCGCGCGATCTGCTCTGGGATCTTTTCCGCCGCCCGGCGCATCTTGTGATAGCGGGAGAAGCGGGCATTGGCGTTTTCCACCGCTGTCAGGCGTGCTTCCAGTGCAATCGTCGTCGCCCCCGCGCCGTCGCCCATGTCCGGGATCGTGAAGCTCGTCGCGCCGGCAGGGATCTCGCTGGCGAAGGCGAGCAGCAATTCGCCCTCGCGGCGCAGGCGATCCGCCTCGGCCAGGGCGGCGAGGTCGGCGCGTAACAGTTTCAGCTTCTTGTTCAGGCGATCTGCCGCCGTTTTGAGCGCGCGGCGCAACTCCCCGCCCGCGGCACCCAGCGCATCGCGCCATTCGCGGGCGGCGAAATAATCCGCCAGCAAGGCATTCACAGAAGCATAGGGGCGCTGGGGTTTGCCTTCCCACATCTTCATCTGGATGACGGCAGCGTCGCTGATGTTCCCATCAGCGTCCAGCAGGGCGGTTGGCTGCCAGTTTCCGCTGCTGGCACCGGCGGCGATCTCACGCGCGGCATTGGCGACGGCCTCATAGCGCGCCAGGGCATCGGGGGCATCCGGCGCAATGATGGCGCGAGGATCGCCCAGCGCGCGTGCGGTCATCTCTTGCGCGAGATCGGGGCTGGCACCGGCAATCTGCGACATGACCACGCGCCAGGCTGGCTCGCCCGGTGCCTGCTCGCGCGCCGCCAGCAGCAGATCCGCACCCGTCACCGCGTCCGGCAGCACGCGCGGATGGGTCGCGCCGCCGAGAGCGCGTGTTTGCTGCGGCGGCGGCACATAGGGATGCCCCGGCAAGATGGCGCGATAGTGATTGACATGCTGGCTCATCTGATGCAACGCTCCCAGCACGGTTCGTTCCGCGTTTACCAGGATGATATTCGACAGGGTGCCCATCACTTCAGCGATGAGCGTGATGTTCGGCTCATCCACCCCCGCATGGCGCACGTCAATCTCGATGATGCGCTCCCACGGCACCGCCCGCACGGCATGCACGCGAGAATTTTCCAGATATTTGCGCAGCAGCATCACGAAAGGTGACGGCTCCGCCACCAGCTTTTGCGGCTTGGTGGTCAGCAGATGCACCCGCGCCAGTTGCGGATGCGCCGAGAGCAACAGCCAGCGCTTTTGCCCGTCGCCATAGCAGCACAGCGCCACCGACTGCGGCGTCGGCGCGATCACCGGATCGATGCGCGTGCCGGCGAGCAACGGCTGCAATTCGTCCGCCACCGCCCGCAAGGTGAGGGCGTCAACGCGCATACTTTCTTCCCAGCTTTCTGATCATCTTGTGTCGAATGACAGTGTATCACCGAACGGCCCTGCCCCCAACCCCTTCCCCCGCAAAGCCGGAAAGGGGGCAATTGGGCGCGATGATAATGGTCTCTCATGTGCCCCGGCCAGCCCGGAGGGGTTTGTCTTTCCGCGCCGGGGCGATTGAAAAGATCCCAAGCGATATGTCCCGCATGCGCGGGTTTGTCTTTCCGAGCCGGGGCGATTGATGCTTTCAATCGATGCCCCCGGCGGGCGTGCCACGCGGTGTCCGCGCTAGGTTGTAAAACGGCAGCATCGCCCCCCCTGCGATACTGCGCAAAAATCTATGCTCTCAGCATGCCTTTCGCGGCGCATATGCTGAGAGCATCGCTTTTATCTTCTCATGCGCCATGTGCCGGAGCTATCTTTCGGGTATCGCGGAAATCCACCGCGCATCTGCACCAGGAGGTACATGCCCATGTTTCACCCATCCATCCCAACGCCGGTGGTCTTTGAGCAGACCGAACCGCCGCGCACCCTGTGGGCCTATCATACGGTCGTCGTTGACCTGCGCGAATACCCGCCACTGGACGAACGCGATCTGACCGATTTGGGCAAGGATGGCTGGCTGCTGGCCGGCTTGTTTGAAGATTCGCACCGGTCGCGGTTGCATTACCACTTCGTGCGGCCCGCCTAGCCTCTCCCCGGACCGCTCCCCAGCGGAACGAGAGAAACGAGAGAGAAATAAGAACCTGAGGAAACACATCATGAGCGATACATTCCATCCACAGATGGTCATTCCCACCGTCATCGAGCAGAACCCGCGTGGCGACCGTGCCTATGATTTGTTCTCGCGGCTGTTGCGCGAGCGCATTGTGCTGGTGAACGGCCCGGTTGAAGATACCCTGGCGAATCTGGTGGTAGCGGAACTGCTGTTCCTGGCCAGCGAAAGCAGCGAGCGCGAGATCAACATCCACGTCAACTCACCCGGCGGCTCCATCACTGCCGGGCTGGCGATCTATGACACCATGCGCTCGTTGCGCTGCCCCATTGCCACCACCTGCGTCGGCCTTGCCGCCAGCTTCGGGACCATCATCCTCATGGCGGGCGATCCAGGACGGCGCTATGCCCTGCCGCACTCGCGCATTCACTTGCACCAGCCGTTGCTGATAGGCGGGGGCATCACCGGCCAGACAACCGACATCGAGATCCATGCCCGCGAGATGCTGCACACCCGCGACGTGATCAACGACCTGATCGCGTTACATACCGGCCAGCCGCTGGATCGCATCCGCCGCGACACGGACCGCGATTTTTACATGAGTCCGCAGGAAGCGCGGGACTATGGCTTGATCGATGAAGTGCTGGACCTGCAAGACTGGCACGCGCGGGGGAAATTGCCCGAACATTCCGGGCTGCGATAAGCCACGCGCGGCGCGGTGAGAGCAAAAAAGAGCGCGGGGCAGGCCCGCCGGGGGGAAGCTGTCCTGCGCATGAATGGACGCCGGCTGGGGTGCCCTTTGCGAGCCGGGGACAGATATGTCTCCGGCGGCTTCGTCAGTGGGCAACAGCCGGGCGGGAACTGAGGCGGCGCAGTGACGCGATCATCGCTGGCAGTTGCGTCAGCACGGCGTCGATGTCGGCTTCGGTGTTGCTGTGGCCCAGCGTCAGGCGCAGGTGGCCGCGATTCCACGAATCGTCCAGGCCCAGCGCCACCAGCACGTGCGAGGGATCGACAATGGCGCTGGTGCAGGCTGAGCCACTGGCGGCGGCGATGCCCGCCACGTCAAGATTCAGCAGCAAAGATTCACCCTCGATGCCCTGGAAAGCGAAACTGGCGCTGTTGGGCAGCCGCTCGGTGGGATGCCCCGTCAGGCGTGCTCCCTCGATCTGCAAGATGCCCGCGATCAGGCGGTCGCGTAGCGCGATCAGGCGGGCGTTTTCGGTTTCGCGCTCGGCCTGAGCCAGCGCCAGGGCGGCAGCCGCGCCGACGATGCCCGGCACATTCTCAGTGCCGGCGCGGCGGTTGCGCTCCTGCGAACCGCCCGTCACTTGCGGCGTGATGCGCGTGCCCGTGCGCAGATAGAGGATGCCGACGCCTTTGGGGCCGTAGAATTTATGCGCGGCCAGCGTGAGGGCGTCTACCTTCAACTGAGCGACATCCAGCGGCAGCGCGCCGCCTGCCTGCACCGCGTCGGTGTGCAGCGGAATGCGCCGTGCCCGGCAGATCTCGCCGATCTCCGCGATGGGCTGGAGGGTGCCGATCTCATTGTTTGCCAGCATGATCGTGACCAGGATGGTCTGCTCGGTCAGCGCGGCGACGACATCGGCCACCCGCACGCGGCCAAACTCATCCACCGGCAGATAGGTGACGCGAAATCCCTCGGCTTCAAGCGCCTGGCAAGTGTGCAGCACGGCGTGATGCTCGATGCTGCTGGTGATGATATGATTGCCGCGCTTGCGCTGCGACGCCGCAATGCCCCGGATGGCGAGGTTATCCGCCTCGGACCCGCCGCCGGTGAAAAGGATCTCGGTTGGGCGGCAATTCAGCAGACGCGCCACCGTCTCGCGGGCATCATCCACCGCCGCTGCCGCCTGGCGACCCAGCGCATAGACGCCGCCGGGATTGCCGAACTGCTCGGTGAAATAAGGCAGCATGGCTTCCAGCACGCGTGGGTCCAGCGGAGTTGTGGCAGCGTGATCCAGATAAATGGTTCCATCGGGCAAGGGCATGGCAAATCAACCTCAGTTCGCGTTGACAGTCCTATGCTTCATTTTACCACTTTTTGACCGTATGCGGATAGGTCGCAAGCCAGCGATTTCATCAGCGGCAAAGCAGCAAAAAAACGGGACGCGGCAGGTGCAGCATGCAAGCAGAGAGTGCCGGAGAGATCGCAGCATACCTTGCGTCTTGAGGGAGTATTCCGGTATAATAAGCAAGGTTATCAATGTTGATAGAGCAATCAATATCGGAGTGATTAGTGGGGTGGGGGCGATGGAAGAGCGTTATCTGACGGCGCGCGACGCCGCGACGATGCTGGGCATCAGCCTGCCCACGCTGTATGCCTATGTCAGCCGGGGGCTGATCCGCTCCGCCGAGATCGGCGACAGCCGGCATCGGCGCGGTTATGTCGCCGAGGACGTGCAGCGTCTCAAAAATCGCCAGGACGTGCGGCGCGATCCCGAAACCGCGACGACGCACGCCATGCACTGGGGCATGCCCGTGCTGGATTCCGCTCTCACGCGCATCGCGGACGGCGCGCTCTATTATCGTGGCCGAGAAGTGACCGAACTGGCGATGACGCGCACGCTGGAAGAAGTTGCCGCGCTGCTGTGGACGGGCGAGATGACCGCCGCAGACGAGATCTTCCAGGCTGCGCCGCCCATCGCCCTGGTGCGCGAGCGGTTGACGCGGCTCGGCGGCGACTATCCGCCGTTGCAGCGGTTCGCGCTGGCACTGGATCTGGCGCTGCACGACGATCTGGCGGCATATGATCAAGATAACGCCACACGCACCGGCGCAAGCATCCTCAAACTGTTGGCCGGCTTGCTGGCGGCGACGGATGACGTGAGCGCGCCCATCGCGCAGATCGTGCAGCGCGCCTGGCTGCCCGAACGTCCCGCTGTTGTGGCTCTGCTGAACGCCGCGCTGATTCTTTGCGCTGACCACGAGTTGAACACCTCGTCGTTCGCGGCGCGGGTGGTGGCCTCGACGGGGGCGAATCTCTATCTGGTGATGCAAGCTGGGCTGGCAGCGGTGCAGGGCCACCGGCACGGCGGGCACATGCTGCTGGTGGAAGAATGGCTCAGCCTCGTTGCCACGCCGGAGCGCGTGCGCGGGCAGATCGCGGCGCGGTTGCAGCGCGGCGAATGCGTTCCCGGTTTCTATCCGCACCGGCTCTATCCCGCCGGCGATCCGCGCGGCAAGCTGTTGATGCGCCTGCTGGCGGAGCATTTCCCGGAGCATCCCGCCGTGCAACTCGCCCAGCAGATCGCCGCCACCATGCAAGCGATCTCGCAGAAATCGCCCACCATCGATTTCGCGCTGCCGGTGCTGTGCCTGGCCCTGGAATTGCCCCCCGCCAGCTCGGTTGCCCTTTTCGCCCTGGCCCGTTCGGTGGGCTGGATCGCCCACGCGCTGGAACAATATCAATCCGGCGCGCTCATTCGCCCCCGCGCTCGCTATGTGGGCGAGTGACGCATGCCTGCTCTCCGATGGTACTATCCACCGGCCATTCCTTGCCAGAGTGGGGCAGGTGACGTAAAATACCCAAGCCAGCAAGGCACACGCCCTGAAACGGCAGCCGCTCGTGCGGCTGTGGGGGCGGCTTGATGCCCAAACATGCCGGAGGAGGGCGATCCATGACGCCATCATCGACCCAGTTTCGCGACCCCAGCGCGCCGTTGCCGCCTGCCGGCGACCGCGAGGGGCAGCCGCGCCACACCATGACCAGCATCATCCAGCGCGAGTTGGAAGATTTCGGGCAGCGGCAGCCGCGCCGCAGCCGGGTGGTGGGCCGGCTGCTGTTTTTGCAGGTGGCGCTGCTGCTGATGGGCGCACCGCTCACCGTCTGGCCCACCGTTCAACCCGCCGCGCTCGCCGTCACCGGCGTCGGGCTGCTCTTATTCCTGCTCGTCTGGATTCGCAACATCTCCGGCGCTGCCGATCAGGCCCAGCGCATCCTGGTCGCCGGCAGCGCGCTGGTCACCGCCGCCAACATGGCTGGTCAAATCTTCTGGCATCCAGGCCAGGTGCTGCCGGTGGGGCTGGCCAGCTTCCCATTTTTGCTGACCATCTTCACCGCTGGGCTGCTTTTTGAGCCGGAAGTCGTGCTGCTCACCAGCATTTGCACCACCGCGACTACCGCCGTCATCTTCTTCATTGATCTGTTTCTGGTGAAAACGGCTGACATCGGCGACGCGGCAATTTACTTGCTGGCGGTCACGTCGCTGGGCCTGCAAGCCCTGTGCGGGATGATGGCGTGGCAGATCGCGCAGTTCATCAAAGATTATTCCGCCGAACTGGAACAGGCGCGCCGCGAAGAATTCATCGCCACCCAGCTTGACGCCCTGCGCCGCTCGGTGGATGAGCAGGCGATGCGACTGCGCGAGCAGGTGGGGATGATCTCGACCGCGCTGGTGGCGCTTTCGACGCGCAACTATGCCACGCGCGTCGGCATCATTGACGGCGAACTGAAACCCATCGCGGATGCCTTCAATTTGCTGGCGCAGCAGTTAGGCTCGTTCGCGGAGTCGGAGCATGCCTCGGTGAATGTGGTGGACGACCTAGCGCGCTTGATGGACCTGGCTGCGCAGATGACCGAGGGCGGCGCGGCGGGCGCGCCCATGCTGGCGAACATGCCCATGTCGCCCAACGCGATAGGTAATCTGTTGCGCAGCGTCAACGTCACCTTGCAGCGCGCCCAGCAATCCATCCAGCAGCGTTTCGAGCACGTGCGCGATCTGGCCGTCCAGGCCGGCAACCAGCTTACCCAGACGGCGGAACACACGTACACCGTTGAATCCTCCATCGCTTCTACGCTGGCGACCATCGGCCTGTTGCGCTCGAAAGCGGATCACGTCTTTGGCAGCGCGGAACGCCTGAACGAACTGATCGACCGCTGTCTGGCGGAACTGAGCGCGCTGTTGCCGCCGGAAGTGAGCGCGCATTCGCACATCGCCACGCGCAAGCCCTCGCCGGCGATGCCGGAGTTGCAGCAAGTGCTGCCCGGCGTCACCATTCAGCTAGACGCCATCGACGAAGACACGGAACTGGGGCCGGATGACGTGACGCCTGCCGCACCCGCGCCCGCCTCCACGCCCTTCCCCGCCGAAAACGTCGGCATGGATCTGGATGCTCAGGCGCATCTGCGCGAGGTGTGGAGCTTGATCACGCAGATGACCGAAGAGGTCGCCAAGCAGG
>JAJPKG010000364.1 GCA_021323815.1 Pseudomonadota bacterium | reverse complement strand
CTATGCCTATAGCGATAATGTGATATTTGCGCGTGTCGCGGTGCAGTTGGGATTCGACACCTGGGTCAATTTCGCCAAGCGGTTTTACATGTCCACGCCGGACGATGTGAAGCCGACGCCGGTGGATCTCAAGGAAGCGGCACCCAGCTTCATCTATGTGCGCAATGTGCCTGACAGCACAAAGCCGAACTTGCTGGCGGAAAGCGGCTTTGGCCAGGGACAATTGCTGGTGACGCCGCTTTCCATGAACATGATGACCAGCGCGGTCGCCGCCGATGGGCAAGTGTATGCCCCGCGTCTGGCGCTGAAACTGGTGCCGCATGGCGTGGACCCCAAGACGGTGCCCGACAATGCGCCCATCCTGCTCACCACCGCGTTTTCGCAGCAGGCCGCGCAATATGTGCGACAAGCAATGCGCGACGACGTGGTTTTTGGCACCGTCGGTGCCAGCGGCTCTGCTTGGCAAGGGGTGGTGAACTCCCCGGCGGATATCGGCGGCAAAACCGGCACGGCGCAGGTCGTCAACAAACCGAACTCCTGGTTCATCTCGCTGGCACCGGATGACGCGGCGGGCGGTGGCCCTGCCAAGCTGGCGGTCACGATTGTCAAAGAAAACTCGAGCAGCGGTGCCTATGAATCGCTGATCTCGCCGGAGATCTATAACTACGCGCTGCCGCTGCTGGGGAGCTAGCGGTTGAAACCGCGCCTGGGGAGCGTGCTGCCGGCGGATCCCCAGGTGTGAGTTCCAGTCGCCGATCCCTTGTCCTTAGCTTACGACCGTGAAAAGGATGATGTAAGCCAGCTTGCCGTTGTAAAAGATCTCTGCCTTTCCTGCGCCGATGGCGGTCGGTTTGAGCGCGAAATAGACTTGTAATGGCTTGCCGGTTTGCGGCACTGTTTTCGAGCAGCAAGTGGGTTCGCTTCTCAACAAGTCGGGTGTAATGTTGATGTCGTTGAAGAACCACTCGGCGCTGACTTTGTCGCCGGCTCGCACCTGCTTATTCAGCCTCATCACGATGTAGATGCTCTGACCAACCCTGATCACGCTGGTAGGATTCTTGGGCAGAATAGTGCTTGAGCCTGCCAGGGGCTGGATTGAACTATAAGACTTGATGTCGCTCTGAATGGGTGTCTGCGCCGAAGGGACCGGCGTCACTTCCGGCGGTCGGGGGGCATATGATCCTGCTGGTGGGGTGGCCCCTTTGTTAAGCAAGCTGGTCATGCCAACTGTTGGTACAGGTTGTGGCTTATGCGTCAGGAAAAGCCCGACAGCGAGCAGTGCGACCAGCATGGCGGCAGCAACAGCCACGAATGGCGCGCTACGCGGACGCGGCTTGCTCGTTGCGGTGACGGATGTATCAGATGTGGTTGGCGTTTGCATGGGCGAAATCACTCCTGGTGATGGGCGCGGCGCGCGATCACCACGCCGCGCGGTGTGCGCGGAGTTCGAACTCTCTCCCATAACGCGCGCCTCGCCACTGACCGGACGGCTATCCCCAAATTGGGCCAAAGAGGCTATCTCGCTTTCCTTCTGTTCGTCATCTCCCCTCGCCAGCCCCGCTGAGGAGGAGCTGAGGGTGAGGCCAATGTGTTGCATCACCGCATCTGCCAGGGAAGACTGGCGCGGCGCGGATGCGGCTGCGGCGCGCAGGGTTCCGAGCAGACTGTGGATGCGCTGCGCTTCGGCGAGTGCTTTCCGGCATGGGGCGCATGCTGACAGATGATGGGCAATGGCGGCGCGTTCGGCAGGTGTGGTCTCATCTGCCAGATAAGCCGCCAGCATATCCTGCACCTGGGCATGTGCGAGCGGCGCGTGGCCGTTGTGCATCGGATCGTCGCTCACGGAAACACCTCCACATCCAACCGGGCATAGGCGGCGCGCAGGGCAATCAGCCCCCGTGCCACGCGCTTGCGCACCGCTTCGCTCGTCAGCCCCAGCCGCGCGGCGATCTCGCCATAGCGTTCGCCCGTGACGTAATGCAACACCAGGCACGCGGCATCTTCGGCGGAAAGCGCGCTCAGTGCCTGGCGCAGCAACTCGCGGGCAACGAATTGATCTTCCCATGACTGCTGCGCGGGCGCTTCCACGTGTTCCAGCGCGCTCAGGTGCGTGCCGGCCTGCGCAGATGCGCGCCGCAATTGCGAGAGCGCCTGATTTGCTGCGATGCGATAGAGCCAGGGGGCGAGAGGATGCGCTGGATCGGCTGTCGCGGGCGGCTGCCAGCCGGGCAATGCGCGAAACGCCGCGATGAACGTCTCTTGCGCGGCGTCGCGGGCGGCTTCCGGCTCGCCAAGCATCTGCGTCAGAAAGGCCAGCAGCCGTTCTTCATAGCGCACGACAATGGTGCGGAACGCCTCGTGATCCCCTGCTGCCGCTCGCCGTGCCAGCGTGATCTCTTCCCGCCCGGCCTCAGATTCATGCATGCCGCCGGCAATCCTCCCGTACAGAAAGCCCGTAAAGCCGCTGTGCCTTGATGCTATGCGGATGCAAGGGCAGGCAAAGTTGTAACATCGGTCGCGTCGTGCCATAGCTATAACGCTTGGCACGAGCAAAAACGGACGAAAGGGGGACGGGACACGGCAGACACGGAAACTTTTCACGGAAAGACACGGACGTGTTTGTGAGTTCTGGCGACGTGGCGGGAAATCTCAGAAGCGATCATTGCTTAACTTTTTCCGTAAACTTCGTGTGAATTTCCGTGCTCTTCGTGTCTCGTATCTCATATCCCATATCCCGTCTTCCACGCCTCATGCACAGCTTTTGGAACGTATCATGCAGTGAGCTAAGCATTCCCTCGTTCGATTGCAGAAAAGATGCAGAACACTCATGGCCAAAACCGCATCGGATATGCTGAAAGAAGCGCCACGAGATCAATTAGCTCCTAGCGCTTTCCCTCGGCTGGCGGGCGTGGCGTTGCAGCCAGATCAGCAGCGCGCTCACGTCCGCCGGGGTGACGCCTTCCACGCGGCCCGCCTGGCCCAGCGTCAGCGGGCGAATCTTCGCCAGTTGCAGCCGCGCCTGGGTGCGCAGCCCCGCGACCGATGCATAATCTAGATCAATCGGCAGCGGCAGGGATTCCAGCTTGGCGGCGCGGGCGACAGCGCGCTCCTGGCGCTCGATGTAGCCGGCGAACTTCACGCGGCATTCCACTTCTTCCACCGTCGCGGCATCGGCGATCGGCGGCAATGGTTGCCCCACGCGTTCGGCCAGTGCGGCCACCTGCGCATAGGTCGCTTCCGGGCGGCGCAAGAGTTCTGTCGCTGTCATCTTTTGCGGGATGGCGGCCATGCCCAGTTCGGCGGCATGGGCCTGGATGGTGGCAGCCGGTGTGAAGATGGTGCGTTCCAGCGCGTCCAGCGCTTGCGCGGCGAGGTGGCGCTTGCGCTCCACCGCTTCCATGCGCTCGTCGCCCACCAGCCCCAGCGCGTAAGCCCGCTCGGTCAGGCGCAGATCGGCGGAATCTTGTCGCAGCAACAGGCGATGTTCGGCGCGCGAGGTGTGCAGCCGATAGGGTTCGGTGATGGTTTGCGTCGTCAGGTCATCGATCAGCACGCCGATATACGCTTCGTCGCGCCGCAGGATGAACGGCTCGCGCCCCTGCACGCGGCAGCCGGCGTTGATGCCCGCGATGATGCCCTGCGCCGCCGCTTCCTCATATCCTGACGTGCCGTTGATCTGTCCCGCCAGGAAGAGGCCGGCGATCTGCTTCGTTTCCAGCGTGCGCACCACCTGATCCGGTGGCACGAAATCATATTCCACCGCGTAGCCCACGCGCATGATCTCGGCGCGCTCCAACGCGGGGATGGAGCGCAGCATGGCGAGTTGCACGTCTTCCGGCAGGCTGGTGTTCATCCCCTGCACATAGACTTCGCCGGTGCGCCAGCCTTCCGGTTCGAGGAAGATTTGATGATCCGGCTTGTCGGCGAAGCGCACAACCTTGTCTTCGATGCTGGGGCAATAGCGCGGCCCCACGCCCTTGATGACGCCGGTATATAACGGCGAGCGATGCAGATTGGCGCGAATGATCTCATGTGTCCGCTCGTTGGTGTGCACCAGATAGCACGGCAACTGCGGTCGCCACGCCGTCACGGCTTCCGGCGGGAGAGGATAGATTGCAGCGGGCGGTCCCGGCGGCAAGGTGACATCCGGCGGTGCGGGATCGAACGAGAAGCGCAGAGGGAGGGGAGATCCCGGCTGCACCTGGGTTCGGCTGAAGTCGATGGTGCGCGCATCGATGCGCGGGGGCGTGCCCGTCTTGAGCCGTTGCACGCGCACGCCGACGCGTTGTAGATCTTCCGACAACCCCAGCGACGGCGGTTCGCCGGCACGCCCGCCCGGCGTCGTCTTATCCCCCGTGATCAGCCGCCCGTTGATGAAGGTGCCGGTGGTCAGCACCACCGCCCGCGCCAGGAAGCGCCGAGTGCCGCTGATGACGCCGCGCACATGAGGGCGACCATCCGGCCCCGGCTGCGGATCGGTGATGAGGCCGTTGACCGTGCCCTGGCGCAGCACCAGATTCGGCTGCGCTTCCAGCGCCCACTTCATCGTCAGGCGATAAGCATGCTTGTCGCACTGCGCCCGCAACGCCTGCACCGATGGTCCCTTGCCTGTGTTGAGCATGCGAATCTGGATGAACGTGCGATCCGTGCAGCGCCCAATCTCCCCACCCAGTGCGTCGATCTCGCGGATCAAATGCCCCTTGGCCGGACCACCCATTGAAGGGTTGCACGGCATCAGCGCGACGCTATCTAGGTTCATGGTGATGAGCAGGGTGCGACAGCCCATGCGCGCCGCCGCCAGCGCGGCCTCGCAGCCCGCGTGCCCCGCGCCCACCACCACAACATCATACGCTTCGTCGGAAATTTCGTTGATCTCGTCGGTTTCCATATCACCAGGAATGATAGCAGATCGCAGCGGCGAGGAGCAAGGAGCAGGCTTTCACAAACATGCCGGCGTTTTCATGCAGAGGGTGTGTTCGTTCTTTCGCAGAAAGCAGCCGGCGATGCGGCAGCGAGAGCAATGTTCGTGTCCCCCATCCCTTATACAGTCAGGCCGCTGGGATGTGGTATACTCAAGAGGCGCGAACCTGCGCGCGCTTATGGTCCTGGGCCTGCCGGATGGCGGTCCCGCTGCAAGAAATTCCCTATAGTTGACCGATCTAGTCGCCCGCGAGCGCGTGCCAGCCGGCGCGCGTGGGAAGGAATCGTTGCAATGCCTGATACTTCGTCTGCTCTCAGCGGCACGTCAACCCTGGATCCGCTGGCGCTGGACCCGAATCGGCCCGGCGTCGCCGCGCAGTTGCGGATGCGCACTGAACATGGCGGCTATATCATCCCCGATGGTTTGCTGGTGCAGGCCATTCGCGCCTTTTACGCGAAGGGGCAGATCGCTCATTGCCACGCGCTGTTTGGCATTTTGCGCGAGCGCTGCATGCCCATGTTTCGGCGCATGGCCGGCGGGTTGCGCCATCGCCCGGAATGGGTGGAAGATGCCATTGCCGATATGACGATGCAGTTGTGGAAAGAGGTGATAGATCCGACGGAGACATTCATGGTGCAAAATTTCGGGGTGTATCTGAAACGCCTGGGGGCGGATCAATTCAAGCATACCCTGCGCCAGGAAGGTCGCATCTATCGGACGAATGACAGAGGCGAGGTGACTGGACGGCCCGAACATATCCCCGCCGCGCTGATCGATTCGCTGGATCGCGCGCCGGGCGTGGATGAAGACGCCACCCCTGCTGCCGATAGCATCGCTGACGCCAGCGACGCTATTGACGAGCGGATGAGCGAGATCGAAGCCGACCGCATCTTGCACTTTGTGTGCGATCCGCTGAATCGCAAGATCGTCACGCTGCGCGTGTTCTATCACCTGAAATGGGATGAGATTGCGCATCAATGCGGCATGTCGGAGCGGACGATGCGCATGCGCTATGAAGTGGCGCGGGCGCAGATGGCCGCAGGGCTGGGCGGTCTGCCTGCCCCACCCGACGAGGCCGAGCCACACGACTCGCCGCCGCGCGCAAAGGCGAAGCCTGCCAGAGGACGCAAGGCCAGAAAGGACGAACTGCCATGACGAAGAACCGACGCGATGCGTCCACCGAACTTTCAGCGGAAATGCAGGTTGCGCTCATCGAGGCGTTTGAGCGCGGCGAAGACCAGGCGGTGGTGCTGGATTGGCTGAACCGCTATCCGCACCTGAGCGACGAGATCATCACCTTCACGCTGGCGCTACGCGTGCTCGACGGCCCGGAGCCGGAGCTGGCCCCCGAAACTGAAGCGGCCATGCAGCGTGGGCTGGATGCGGGGATGCAGCGCGTGCTGGCGCTCAGTCCGGCGCGGGCGCAAAACCTGATGGATGCCATGTCCGCCGCAGGCATCAGCAAGCAACAACTTGCCCGGCGTGTGCGCATCGGCGCGACGGTCATCGACCGCTTCGTGCAGGGCAAGATCGCGCTGGCGACGATTCCGCAGCGCTTCTTCGCCCTGGTCGCCGAGGCGCTCAACGCGCCGGCAGAGCAGGTGCGGGCGTGGGCTGAACAATCCTATGCCGTGCAGGCGGCGTTCCGGCGCGATCAGGCGCGCGTGCCCGGCGAGGATGCCGCGCAACCGATCTCGTTCGCCGATGCCGTGCGTGAGGTCTCGCCGCGCAGCATGAGCGAAGCTGACCGCCAGATGTGGCTGCGTGAGGCGGAATAAATTGCTATTTGCCGCGCAGCCCGGCTACGTGGCGATAGCCGCTATAGATGGCGATGCACAGCAGGCTGGTGAGCGCGGTGATGGCCAGCGCGCCGATCAGCGCGGGCAACGGGTCCACGCCGCTGCGCGCCCCGTCGTTGGTGAAGAGCGCCAGCAGATAGCCGAAAAGAAATGTCAGGGTGAAAACGGCCACTGGA
Organism: Pseudomonadota bacterium; assembly: GCA_021323815.1. Taxonomy (GTDB): domain Bacteria; phylum Chloroflexota; class Ktedonobacteria; order Ktedonobacterales; family JACDGC01; genus JAJPKG01. The sequence goes on along the minus strand of JAJPKG010000364.1, from coordinate 2,205 downwards.
AGCGCCGGCAGGGTCACTTTCAGGAAGTGTCGCCCGCGTTCCGCATCCGAAATATACGCCGCCACCGCTGCCATATACCACGGATCGCGGCGCAGGGGGATGATTTTGGCCGGTGTGCGCTCAGCGGCGTGTTCTTCGGAATGTTGTTGCATGATGGTTCTCGCCCTCACGGTGTGGCTCGCGCTTTTGCGCGTCATATACTCAACGCCCCAGCCATCAAAGAGTATCACCGCACGCACGGCATCTCATGCCAGTCTTGATTTTTGCTGACTTCACGCCAATATGTATGCGCAATCTTTTCTCCTATGTCCTCTCAGAAAGTCGCCCAAGTGGAACGAATGGTTGGACCATATCTTTGCTATGGTATAATCACGGTGATTCGTTTTCCTGTGAACTATTTCGCATCCCGCCCAGCGCGGGAAGGTTTTTATAGAGGACATAACTCATGGGTTCGCATAAAGCGCAACAGCGCGCCAAACAACGGGGGGAACGGGATAAGGCAAAGCCACCTTTACAACAGAGCGCGCCCCCACGCATCGCGCAGGCGAATGGCAAAATTGCGCCGCCCGCTGCCGCGCCGCGCATGCAATCGCCACTGACTTCAGAGAAAGCACCGCACTCGCCGGAAAGCGGGCTGGTGAGCGTCGAGCACATGCAAGAATCTGCATCACAGGCCGCCATCAGGGCTGAAGGCGCATCTGCGCCAGCGCGCGAAGATGACACGCCGCCTGCTCCGTCGGCAACGTCGTCCGCGCCCACGACGCAACGCGGCCCGCACATGAACGGCAGCAGTGACGGGCACAGCACCAAGCACGTAACGCAGCGCGCCCCCACACCACCGGGCGAGCTGAGCGAGATGTTCGCCACCCTGCGCGACCTGTTCGTGCAGGATCGCGCCAATGCCTCGCGCCCCGACGCCGCTCGCTGCGGCATCTGCTATCTGACCTTTCCCCGCGACCACCTGGTCTATCGCGAGGCCGAGGGCTATTACGCCTGCCCGGAATGCGCCCGCGCCCTCAACGGTGCGCGCCTGCCCATGTTGCGCCGCCAGCGCAAATGAGCAATCAGGAACTAGGACCATTCGCCATCGCGTGTGGGATGCGGTACAATAGCAGAGAAAACGTCCTTTCCACGGATCGGCGCTCCCGATCCGTTTTCCTGTGATGTTGATCTCGCCTTGCGGGGGCAAGAAGAATCGTGTCCTTCCCACTTCTCAGCGCCATCATCTTCGTGCCGTTGGTGGGCGGCGTGGTGGCGGCGTTTTTGCCGCGCCATGCGGCATGGGTCTGGGCCGGCGTCGTCGCGCTGGCCGATCTCGCGCTCAGCGCGTGGGCCGGCGCGTCGTTTCAGCACGGCGGCGGCTTCCAGTTCGCCGAGCGTCAGCCGTGGATTCCCGGCCTGGGGCTGGACTATAGCCTGGGCATGGATGGCATCAGCCTGTTTCTCGTGATCCTCACCGCCCTGCTGGGGGTTGTTACCATTGCGGCGTCGGGGCAGCAGGCGCGCGACCAGCGCCGCTCCGGCACCTATTTCGCCCTGATGCTGCTGCTCATCTCCGGCATTCAGGGCGTCTTTCTGGCGACCAACGTCTTTGTGTTGTACGTCTTCTGGGAGATCATGCTCGTCCCGGCATATCTGCTGATCGGCACCTTCGGCGGACCGCGCCGGACGTATGCCGCCATCAAGTTCGTCATCTATACCGCTGTCGGCAGTTTGCTGATGCTGGCGGGGGTGATCGGCCTGGGCGCGGTGGCAAGCGGCAGCGTGGGGCATTTCACGCTGAACTTGTCGGAATTGATGGGCCATGTGCCGGTGAGCGCGCAGGGCATCCTGTTCCTGGCGTTTTTCGCGGCCTTTGCAGTGAAAGCGCCGCTTTTTCCGTTTCATTCCTGGCTGCCGGATGCCTATAGCGAAGCGCCGATCCCGGTGACGGTGCTGCTGGCCGGTGCCATGTCAAAAACCGGCGCGTATGGTTTCATCCGCTTTTGCCTGCCGCTCTTTCCCCAGGCCACGCGCCAAGCCGCGCCCGTCATCGAGACGCTGGCGGTCATCGGCATTTTGTATTGTGCCGTGCTCGCGCTGGTGCAGACCGATTTCAAGCGCCTGCTGGCCTATTCCAGTGTCAGCCACGTGGGTGTGATCTTGCTGGGCATCTTCGCGCTGAACGCGCAAGGCCTGGACGGCGCGGTGATGCAGATGGTGAAT
>JAJPKG010000223.1 GCA_021323815.1 Pseudomonadota bacterium | reverse complement strand
GTGTCCAGCACAGCGGTCGCACCGTTGATCTCCTTCTGCGCGCCGCGCGAGCGGTATTGCTTGCCCTCCTGGTGGACGAAGGGGCGCGCGCTGACGCCGGAGCAGGTGACGCGCACCGTCTCGCCCGATTCCATCCACTGGATCAACTGGGCTTCCGCCGGGGCATCGGACCCCTCGCCCAACCGGAACTCGACGGTATAGGTCTTGTCATTGGCCACCGAGCGCACCGTGACCTGCATACGGTCCTCCACATGGTAGCCTTGCGCCGAATCGTCGAGCACGGGCGTGGGCAGGACGACGGCGTTCTCGATGGTGCTAATCAGCATGAGCATGCGAACCGATCTCCTTGTGCCTCAGTCGGAGGCGAGTGTGATGGTGGCTCGTGACCCGAAGCCGGGGGTATCGTCAGACGCGGGAAGCGTCGAGGCTGCCTGGGGCATCTTCCCCAGGCGACGGGTGAGCAGGCAGGAGCGACACCGGCAGCGTCGCCACGCGCGCGTATCTGCCGGCAGCGGTTCCAGCCGGTCACGCAGCCAGAGGGTGCGGCGGGCGCGCTCCCGCTGGGCATCGGTGAGGGTGTGCTCGAAGCGCAACAGGGAATCAATCGCTCTGCCCACACGCTTCATCGCGCAGGGATCATGGGGATCGGCGGTCTGGCGCAGGTGCTCGGCGGCATCCAGCAAAGCGATCCACCGCTTGACCAGGGTGGGAGTGGTCTCAGCCATGATAGGCCACCTCCCCACCATGCCGGGTACACGCCACCGCCAGCACGCCCTTCGGCAGCACCGAGAAGCCGGAGCAGCCAGGACACAGCGCCAGGTGCTGGCACAGCGCGCAGCGATACCAGCCGGCAGCGCGAAACAGCGGCTCGCGGTACGGCTCCCAGATATGCCCAGGAATGGGGCAGCGTGCCAGGTCCCACGCCTGCGGATTGCACAGCGGGCAGAGGCGCGGCGCTTCGTGGCGATCCTTCAAGCGCCGTTCGACGGAGCGGTCGCAGCCATCCCAGGTGCGCACCAGCCACCACTCGATGCCGCGCTCATTCGCCGCGCGCAGCAGTTTGGCTCCCTGGTTCTTGCGATGTGCATCGATGCGCCAGGCGAGGGGATACCGCGTCCAGCCGAGATAGTGCTGGGCATGATGCAGTGGCACGGCGAAGTGCAGCAGGTACACCGTTCCCAGCCATTGCTCGGTTTGCTCGCTGCGGCGCTGGTCGTCCACCGCCTCCGCGATGAGGGCGGCGATCGCGTCAGGATCGGTCAGGGGCATCATCAGGCTGCCACCCCCTCCGTCTGAGCCAGAGCGCGTCGCAAGGCCGGATACTCCCGTACCTGGCGCTGGCGCAGACGATGCAAGCAGCGTTTGCGATGGTGCATGCGCATCAGCCCACCTCCGCCAGCAGCGGCATGACCTGCACGCCGAGCGGCGAGAGGGTGTAGCCGTGTGATGTGGTGTGCAGCACCCCCAGTTCAGGGGAGGCGAGGAAGCGCGCCACGATGCTGGCGCGCGGTGACGACAGGGCGGATACCGGCACCACGCCACGCGCGGCGACCTGAGCGAGCACCGAGCGTTGCAGGGGCGTGAGCCGTGCCGCGAGATCCCGCGCCACCGGCTCGGGGTGCAGCGATCGGCGGAGATAAGCGGCGGCGACCCGTTCCCCCAGCGGCGTCAGTTCATATGCCCCCAGGTAGCCGGCCACCGGCGCGAGCAGTGCCGTCTCGCCTTCAGCGAGGGCGCGGGCCGTGCTCTCCTGAGCGCCGGGCAGGGGCAGCCAGGGGTGCGGCAGGTCGAACCAGCGTGCCTCGCCGGCTTTGGCGAGGATATACCGCTGATACGGTGATAAGGTGAGCGCCAGGGCAGCGACTTGCGCCGAGGCATGCTGATTTGGTATGTTAGACATAGCGCCTCCTGGCCCTGCTGATGACAGGGTCTGATAATGGTGTGCGTTCGAGTAACGGGAACACTCCACGCTAGCTTGAATCAAGGGGGGAGTATTTCGGTGGAAACAGTGCTGAACGGCCAGTTATCCACCGATTTTTTTCATAGGCGGTGGACGCGCCAGTAATTTGGTAACCGCTGTAATCTTTTGAACGAGTGTTTCAAACTCATTCCAGGCAGAACGCGCTATCGTGCCGAGGTGTGTGCTGAGCATAAACCGCTCGCACTTGGCACACAATGAGGTGATATCAGCAATTAAGATGGGATATCAGCGGTTTTCTTTAGTGAAGGAACTTGCTAAACCGCTGAGGGTCAAATGCCCTCCGAGAGTTCGAATCTCTCCCTCTCCGCCGGTAATGATAATCCCGCTCTCAGGGGCGGGATTTTTCGCATGCTGATAGAACAGACCACTTAGCATCCGATCTTGCTCATCATAGTCGGCAGGCTTTGTCACGAATCGCTTAGGCGCGGTTTCAACCGCCAGCTTCTCACAGCCCCAGCCCAGCGATCGTCGCATTGTCGATCTTCCACTGGCCGGAGGCGACTTCGATCATTTGCAGCGACGTGGGGAAAGTCAGCGGGCCGAAGAACGCTTTGGTCGTCACTTGACCATTGAGCGTGCCGGATTGTTTGTCGGCGTTGAGCGCGAAGGTTTGCGTGTGGCAACTGGTGATGGGGCCAACCAGCGCCTCTTTGGCTTCCAGATTGCTTTTCAGCGCGGCGGGCGAACCAACCGCTTGCTGAGCGGCGGGGGTGAAGAACTGGAACGCGCTGTTATACTCCTTCGCTTTCAGATCATTGCAGAACAGCAGCGCCACCGTGCGCGGCAACAACGAGGCATCCGGCGGGCCTGAGATGAGAGCGAGGCCGGTGGTTGGCGCAGCGACCGGCACATCATCCGTTTCGGGTTGCTTGCGCATCACGCTCAGATGCGCCACTGCGGAGCCGTCAGCAGCGACATCAACACCACTGGTGGTGCAAGCCGTCGCCTTTCCCAGTGCCGCGTCGATATCCGCCGTCACAGCAGTGTAATTCACCAGCGAGATGAGTTGTTGCTGCAAGGAAGTCGTGAAGCCGGCATAGATAGCACTGTAACGCGCGGCTTGCAGGTTGGCACAATAGTTTGCCGCCGTTGCCCGTGCCGGCAACGAGGGTTCTGGTGATTGCGCGAAGCGCCACGCACCACCGCCATAGGCCAGATGCCAGAAGAGATGCAGCAGATCGCTCTGCTGGCGCTTGAGTGTGGCCGTCACCGTTGCGCTGTCGCCGTTGATGGTGGCACCACCGGTGGTGCAGGTGACGATGCGCCCTTGCTGTGCATCCAGCTCATGCGCCAGTTGGGGATAGAACTGCGCCGGCACCTGTGCCTGCACCCCTGCGCCGAAATAACCATATGCCTGGGCATAGTTCGCGCTCTGCACAGCGACACAGTAACCTTGCGTCGCTTGCAGCACCGCCGAGGACTGGCCCGGCAGCAACCCCGGATGTTTCGCCAGGTAAAACGCGCCGCCAACCAGGGCAATTGCCAGCACGGCGATCACCGTGAGCGCGGCCAGCAGCCCGCGTCCACGCGACCGCGCGCGTGGCGAGGGATAAAGCCCCGGCGGGGGCGGTGGGGGTGAGGGAATGAACGCGGGCGGATAAGGTGCGCCATAGGCGGGCACCGTGAGATCTGGCTGGGTTTCATCGAAAGGTGGCGGAAAATAGTCTTGCGTGCTCACGGCGCTCGCTCCATCCTCGAAAATGAACGAAAGATTCCACCCTGAGCATACGCGCTTGAATGGTTGCGCGCATGTGACATTGATCACATTCCGGCATTCTGCGACCATTTTGCGACAGATGCGCATGCATGCAGCGTGTGCTGGGTGAACCTGTGCCACCGTTGCGCCGTAAAAGATAAGCGATGGATCTCATCGTCCCCGCAGCTTTTCGGTGAGCACTTGATAAAACTGGTTGCGCGAGCGGCGGCGCAAGAAGCGCGTCACATGCGGGCTGGTGGTAATGGTCACGGTCGCCTCGCCCTCGAAGGGCCAGATCAACTGGCCGTCGGCGGCCAGCACGGCGCTGCCGGAATTGCCCGTCAGTTCCCATTCCACACGGGCGCGTGGGTCCAGCACCAGGGGACGATCCACCGCCAGATGCGGCGCGATGGGTGTCATGACCATCCCCTGCACGGAAGGATAGAGGATCGGTCCCCCGGCGGCAAGATTATAGGCCGTTGAGCCGGTGGCGGTGGCAACGATCATGCCGTCCGCCGTTACCGAAGCGTAATAGGCGTCGTCAATGCGGATGATGAAGCGGATGACGCGCGGTTCAGCCCCCCGCGCCACCACGATGTCATTCAGCGCCAGAAAGCTTTGCTGCTGGCCGTTGGCGCGCAACACCCCGGCGAGCATGGTGCGCTCGTCCACCCAATAATCGCCGGCCAGATAATGCGGCAATTCGGCGATGACCTGATCCGGTTCCAGTTCCGTCAGAAAGCCCACGTGACCGAAGTTCACCCCCAGGATCGGCGTGCCATCGCCTGCGCACTGGCGCGCGACGGAAAGGATGGTGCCGTCGCCGCCCAGCACGATGATCAAGTCGCTTTCGGCGATGACCGAGGCGATCTCGTGGTCGCGCTCGACCTCTTGCTTCCAGGTGACGATGCCATGACGTTGCAGCACGCCTTCCAGCGTTGCCGCCAACGCCACTGCCGCCGGGGGATGCGCGCGATAGACGATGCCGATCCGTTTCATCAGCGTCCGCCTTTCTGGTGCCGGATGTCTCCCATATCTTATGGATAGGATCAGGCGGATGTCAACAGCGCCAAACAGCATCTTTTTCTTTCCCGCAAAACTCAGCAGGATGGCATTCGCCATGCGCAAGAGCACCAGCAGGAGGAATGTGTCATGGAAGCTGTTCCCGCGCGCCGGACGCGCGCATTTACCAGGATGGAAACCAGCCGCTTATACTCCCCTGGACCGCTCATTGGCTCCGCTGGCGGCCCGCGCAGCCAGTCGATTGCCCCACACTCGCAGCCGCGCCCGGTCGCCGCGCCAGCCTCGCGGCCTGACCCTGTGTTGCTGCTGGCAGTGCTGGCGATGCTGGTGCTGGGCCTGTTGATGGTGCAGAGCGCCAGCGAGTTCGCCGATCCGCTTGACCCCACCGCCTTTGCGCGCAAAGACGCGCTGTGGATGGCGCTGGGCGGCATTGCGCTGGGCATCGCCGCCTGCACGGATTATCATCGCTGGCGGCGCGTCGCCAGGCCGGGCGTCGTCATCGCGCTGGGGCTGATGGCTGCCGTGCTGCGCCTGGGAGTAAGCGTCGGTGGCGCGCAACGCTGGCTCTCGTTGGGACCGCAGGTCAGCTTTCAACCGAGCGAGATCGCCAAGCTGGCCTTCATCCTGTTCGCCGCCGATCATTTGACGCATCGCCGCGCTCCCTGGTCCCCGCGCCGCTTCATCCTGACAGCAGTGGTGGCAGGATTGCTGCTGGGCCTGGGGCTGCTGCAAAACGACCTGGGAACGACGATCATTCTGGGGGCGTGCGCGTTCGTGGTGTGCGTGATGGCGGGCGCGCCCGCGTTGCCGCTGCTGGCGGCGTCGCTGTGCGCGGCAGGGCTGGGAGCCTTTGCCATCGCTGCCACGCCGTTTCGCCGGGCACGCATCACCGCGTTCCTGCATCCCCTGCGCTGCGACGCCCCCACGTCATACCACATCTGCCAATCGCTGATCTCCATCGGCTCAGGGGGCATCTTTGGGCGCGGCCTGGGCGACGGCCTGCAAAAAGCCGGCTATCTGCCCGCGCCGTTCACCGATTCGATCTTCGCCGTCATCGGGGAAGAGCTGGGGTTTTGGGGCTGCCTGCTGGTGCTGGCGCTGATAGGGCTGCTGCTGTGGCGCGGCTTGCGCGCCTCACATCGCGCGCCGGATCGCTTCGGGGCACTGCTGGCAGCCGGCATCACCTGCTGGCTGGTGGTGCAGGCGCTGCTCAACATCGGTTCCAGCGTGGCGGCGCTGCCCTTCACCGGCGTGCCGTTGCCCTTCATCAGCTTCGGCGGTTCGTCGCTGGTGATCTCGCTCTCAGCGGTGGGTGTGCTGCTTAACATCGCCATGCAAGGCGCATCAGCGCAAGAGTGACAGCGCGAATGCGCCCGCACATCAGAGCAGCTTGCCGAATGATGGGACCCAGCTTGCGCTATTCCAGTCCGTGCTTCTTTCTCAAACGGCATCAATCACCCCCTTGCTCGCTGGCGCGCGGCTGCAAAATGCACGCTGCTTTCGTTCTTTACTTATGTATGATGACCCAGCGGATACTATGCAGCAATGGGTTGAGAGTCGGCACGCGCCGGCTCCGATTCTTTCTCAACGAAAGGCAGGCGAGCATATGACACGCTTCACCCATCTTTTTTTGCAGCATCGCATCAGGCTTGGTGCTATCATCCTGGCGTTGTTGGCGCTGTGCACAGGATGTAGCACGACGAGCACGCCAACCACCACAACGAGTTCCAACACGTCTTCCACCACAACCGTCGCAACTGTGACCATCAGCACGGCGATCCCAGCCAGCGCCACGCCTACCTCTCCGCCTGCCCCCCAGGCACAGGTGGATTTCGCCTTCCATGAGATCACGGTTGCAGCAGGGCAGACCATCAGCGATAGCGTCTCATGCCCGACAGGGACGGAATTGTTGGGCGGGGGCTACGTCATCAATACCTCGCAAAACGCTCTGATCATGGCTGACGACAGCTTTCCCGCGAATGGCACCACCTGGACGATTGATACGCGGAAGGCCGCCGGCATCGCGCTGGATGTGCATGTCGAGGCAGAATGCCTGCAAGCAAATTTCGCGGCACAATCGCAGATCGCCAGCCAGACGAACAATGCAGACGGTGGCACTGTCGTCGCCCCTTGCCCGGCAGGCAGCATCGTGAGCGGTGGTGGCTATCGCGCGGCGGGTGGCACAACCATCACCTCCCAACCTTCGGGCAACGGCTGGAAATATGGCAATGCCGGCCTGCCGGGTGGCTCGGCTTACACCTTTACGGCATATGCCGTCTGTGTGAGCGGCGCATTTCTGGCGGCGGATGTCATCAGACAAAGCGCGCTGTCTGTTCCCAGTACGAACGGCGGCTCGCAAGTCGTCATCAAAGGGACGTATCTCTCCTGTCCCGCACATGATCTGGCAACGGGCGGGGGCTTCGATGGCTCAGCCGTCGTGGATAATGAAGGCTTCTATCTCATCGGCGTGAATTCCGGCACCAACGGTCCCCTGCAACATCCGCAAGGATGGGGCATCTCAGCGGAAAACACCTCATATTCCAGCCAGCCCGTACAGGTTTTCGCCGTGTGCCTGAAAGTGTAGCGTGCCACCGGCGAAGCCCCATCTCAGGCCAGAGGGATTCAGCCATCTGAGCCGGGAGGTGCATCTCCCGGCGGGCGCTATGACGCGGGGCTGCCTTCTGGCTGCACCTGCACAGCGGTGCCATAGCATAGCACTTCGGTGATGCCCGATGTAATCTCGGTCGCGTCATAGCGCATGCCGATGACGGCATTCGCCCCCAGTTGGCCGGCGTGCTGCAACATCAATTCATAGGCATCCTGGCGCGTGCGCTCGCACAATTCGGTATAGAGCGAAATGTTACCGCCGACCAGCGATTGAAGGCCCGCACCGATCTGGCCGAAGATGCTGCGCGAGCGCACAACGATGCCGCGCACCAGACCATAATTGGCGACAATGCGATAGCCC
>JAJPKG010000038.1 GCA_021323815.1 Pseudomonadota bacterium | reverse complement strand
TATCCTGCGCTCAAATTGACGCCGTAACACGCTGATTTTCCAATCAGCAGGCAATTTCCCGCCCATTTGCTCAATTGGCGGTCGGTTCGTGTTGGTTAAATGGCAAGATTAGAGTTCATGTTCTATGGCCGATAGTGTAAAAGTGGGGAAGCCAACCATCCCAAGAGGCTATCCATTGCCCAGGTGCTTAATGCTGATATACCATGCTTTCCGCGATCATGTCACTAGCAGGCGGGCGTATTCGCTATAAGAGCCTGAGATTGGCGCACCGGCTCACACAGCGGGGGCGATCTGTATCATATTCCGCTCGAATGACGGCGTGCCTCTAGACACCATGCGCCCCGATATATTATGGTATAGTAGCAACGTGTTATACTAGACCAGGGCAGAGTCAGCGACGAAATGGGGCGGGCAGATTATGGCGCAAACGCAGGTTACACAGGATGCAGCAGGCGAACCGGCGCGGCTGGGCATCTTCGGCGGCACCTTCGATCCTCCCCATCTGGCGCACCTAATCCTCGCACAAGAAGTCGCTCTGCAATTGCACCTGGCTCGCGTGCTGTTCGTCCCCGCCGGCGTGCCACCCCACAAGCAGGGACGCGCCGTCACCCCGGCAGCGCTGCGGGTGGAGATGGTGCGTCTCGCCATCGCGGACAATCCGCGTTTCGCGCTCTCGCCCATTGAGGTTGAGCGCGCAGGGCCGAGCTACACCGTCGATACGCTGGCGCGGCTGCGCGACGAATATGGCCCCCAAGCGCAGCTCTATCTGATCCTGGGCGGCGACATGGCACGCGACCTCGTCAACTGGCATGATCCCGGCGGGATCTTGCGCCTGTTGACCGGAATCGCCGCCGTGCAGCGCCCCGGCTTCGCCTTCACGGCAGAGGATCTCGCCGCGTTGGATGCGCAATTGCCCGGACTGCGCGCGGCAATGGTTCAGGTGGTGACGCCGCAGCTCGACATTTCGTCAAGAATGCTACGGAGCCGTTTGGCACACGATTTGCCAATCACCTACTTTGTTCCGGCGAGCGTTGAAACATTCATCCGCGCGCGCGGCCTCTATCAGAACGAAGCGGAGGGTCGAGCGTGAAGCCGATTCTGCCCCTGGCGGTGGGCGACCACGTTCGCCTGCGCAAGCCGCATCCCTGTGGCAGCTATGATTGGCATATCGTGCGCTTAGGAGCGGATGTGGGATTGAAATGCGACGGCTGTGGGCGCAAGGTGCTCTTGCCCCGCGCCGAAGCCGAACGCCGCATCAAAAAGATTTTGGCGCATGGTAATGACGCCGCGCCCCAAGACCACGCGAGGGAGGTCTAGCGCTGCTATGGCTCAATCCGTCCCGCTCGCGCGTGCCGGTTTTCGCTCCACGTTGCGCAACCGCTATTTCTTGCGGCTGTGGATCGCGCAGATCCTGTCACAGACCGTGCAAAACACGATCAATTACGGCTCCATTGTGCTGCTCACGCAGCAAAGCCATTCCTTCACAGCGGTTGGCGGCGTCATCATCGCTTTCAGCTTGCCGGCGGTCATCTTCAGCGTGCCAGCGGGCGTCATGGTGGATCGCCTGGACAAGCGCATGCTGCTGTGGGTGAGCAATGCCCTGCGCGCTCTGGCCTCCTTCGGTTTCGTCGTTTCCCTGTTAATCAACAACAAAGCCTTCATCCCCATCTACATCCTGACGTTCTTCATCTCCATCATCGGGCAATTCTTCGGGCCGGCAGAGGGCGCGGCCATTCCGCTGCTGGTGCGCGAAGGCGAGCTGGTGCCGGCACTCTCGCTCTTTAACATCACTTTTTCCATCTCGCAGGCATTGGGCTTCATCATCCTGGGTCCGGTCATCATCCTCACCGCGCCAACCGTCACCTTGCCCATCGGGCCGCAAGGGATGACCTTCACCAGCATTCACTGGCTCTTCCTTTTTATCGGCCTCACGTATCTCGTCTGCACACTGCTGACGTGGTCGATTCCGCGGCACAAGCTCATCGGCCAGCCAAACTCCGTCGTCTCGCGCCAGCAACGGCATGTTGGCGTGGTGTGGCACGGCGTGACGGAAGCCTGGCATTATGTGCGCAGCCATCCGCGCCTGTTCATCGCCGTGATGCAACTGTCGCTGGGTGGCACGCTCATCACCGTCATCGCCATGATTGCCCCGCTTTTCAGCGTGCAGTTCATGCACCAGCCCCCTGCGCTGGCAGCCATCGTCTTTGTGCCCGCCGGCCTGGGCCTGGTGATCGGCTCGGTGCTGATGCCGCGCATCATCTCGCGCGTTGGGCTGACCTCCGCCCTGCGCGCCGGAGTCATCGGCCTGGGCGTCTGCGTCACCATGCTGTCCGTCACCCACTGGATCGCCCACCGGATGGATCCCGCGCACTTCACTACCTATCTGCCCTACATCCTGATCATGGTGTCGCTGATCTTCATCATCGGCCTGGCGCTGGATCTGATCAACCTGCCCGCGCAGACGGCGACACAACAGTTATCGCCGGACTGGATCAAAGGCCGCGTGCTGGCGCTGCAAATGATGTTGCTGAACGCCGCGTCTATTCCGGTGGTGCTCATTGTGGGTCCGGCAGCGGACTTTTTGGGACTGGGCCGCGCGATGGTGCTGATGGCGGCGAGCGTCTTCGTGCTCGGCTGGGCCAGCATCTCGTGGGCTGAGCGCGTGCGCAAGCGCGACCAGGCGCGGGAACTGGCCGAAACACCGCGCCGGCGAGCCGCGGCAGACCAGGGAAAAACCAACGCCGATGCGGCGCTCAAAGAGCCGCAAAATCCCCCCATCATCGCGCCGCCTACGCGGAATGGCAGCGTGGCGGATCAACAGATGGTGACGGCGGCAGGCGACAGTTCTGCTGCGACGCCGGCGGAAACACAGCGCCGGCCCAGCGGCAAACTGGGATGATCCGGCACAGGATGCGTGCCATTTTCGCCCATCCATCGTCATGATCAGCATGAGAGATGATGCATTCCAGTCGTCAGGGTCGCTCGCCGCGTTGCGCGGCCTGGCGCGCAGCATCGCCGCAAACGTCGGCCTCGCCCCCGGCAAGCGGCCTGATCCCGCGCGCATCTTGCTGGGCCTCACCATGCCCATCGGCGACACCTTGTTCTGCCAGCCGGCCATCGCGGGCATCCGCAGGCGCTTCCCGCAGGCGCGGCTGACGGCGCTGGTGTGGGAAACCACGCAGGAACTGGCGCAGGCAAACCCCGACATCGACGATATCATCCTCTATCATCCCGATCCCGCGCTGGATTTCATCAGCCGTTTGGACCGCACCCTGTGCGAGATGTATGCCCGGCGCTTTCAGCTGATGGTCAACTTCTCCGCCAGCAGCAATTGCGTCGGCATTCTCAGCGGCATCCCGCGCCAGGTGTGGCAGCGCCTGCCCTGGGGATTCTGGCTGTGGGGATCAGCCTTCGCGCCGGAGTACGGCGATCAGCACGCGGTGGATCATTATTGGAACGTGGTAGCCGACCTCGGCATCACCCCACGCAGCCCGGCGGAGCGCATTCCGCGCTGGCAGGTGAGCGTGGCGGAGCGGCAGGCAGCCCACGCCCGGCTGGCCGGCCTGGGAATATTCCCCGCGCCCACGCTGCCGGTGGTCATGCTGCATCCCGGCGCGGCGGGTTTTGGGGGGCGCAAACGCTGGCCGGCGGACCGCTTCGGCGCGCTCGCCGCGCGGCTGATCAACGAGCACGATGCGCGGGTGGTGGTGCTTGGCGGCCCGCAGGATGTCGAGAGCGCGGCTGCCATCGTCGCGGCAACAGCTGGCCGCGCCGTCTCGCTGGCCGGCCAGCTCACCCTGAGCGAGAGCATCGCCATGCTCACAGGAGCGACGGTGTATATTGGCGGCGACACGGGGCTGACCCATTTTGCCGCCGCGCTGGCCGTGCCGACCGTCGCGCTCTATGGCGTGAGCGATCTGGTGCAATTCGCCCCCCGCCCGCTCGATCCGCGCCGGCTGCGCCTGCTGCTGCCGCGACCGCTGCCACCCCCCGCCGGCTTTTTCATCGGCACCGAGGGCGGCCCTTTTGCGCCGCACCACCCCCCCGACGACCGCATGGAACACATCAGCGTTGAGCGCGTGCTGACGGCGACCGTTTCGCTTTTAGCGCGCGAGCAGCATCACGCGGAAGCGCCGGCAGTTCCGCTGCGCACAGCCCCGGCAGACGCATTGGATTGAGCAACATGCCAAATGGATGCTCAGCTTGACAAGCTATCGTGCGTCCGTTATACTGTGCAACGGCGTACATCCGCCTATACAAGGCGCTATCACATGCTTCCTGGTCGGAACAATACGGCATAATCAGCGCAACGCAGGCAGCGTGGTTCCATACACAATGGAGGGGTCTGGTGGTCAAAAATAAGCGTTTGCAATTTCAAATTGCGCTCATCGCGCTCCTGGTGCCGTTGGTCGCCAGCATTGGCGTGCTCGCTTTCAGCATCGTCTCAGCCGGCAAAGGTACCACCAGCCCGCCGTTCAACATCACCAGCATCCCCGCTAAACCCACGGATGTGCTGACGCTCAACCTGGCTGCGCCTGGGGCGACGCCCATCAACGTGG
>JAJPKG010000062.1 GCA_021323815.1 Pseudomonadota bacterium | reverse complement strand
TTCGCTGCACCTGCGCGCCGAACAGATCTTCGCCGTGCCGCCACTGACCTTGCCCCCGCCGGATCGCACCCTCAGCAGTGAGGAACTGATGCAGGTTCCCGCGATTGCCCTGTTCGTCCAGCGCGCCAAAGCGGTCAACACAGCTTTTGCGCTCAACGCTGACAATACCCACGTTGTCGCCGAAATCTGCGCGCGCCTGGACGGCCTGCCACTGGCGCTGGAACTGGCGGCTGCCCGCTGTCGCTTATTAGCGCCTGCTGAGGTGCTCGCGCGCCTGTCGGAGCGCTTCACCCTGCTCACTGATGGCATGCACGATCTGCCTGCCCGCCAGCAATCCCTGCGCGCCGCGCTCGATTGGAGTTACGCGCTGCTTGATCCTGCCGAGCAGCGGTGCTTTCGGCATCTCGGCGTCTTTGCCGGCAGCGCCACGCTGGAAGCCATCAGCGCGGTGTGCGGCGCACCGGTGGAAGCGCTGGTGTTGCGGCTGCTGGACCACAGCCTGGCGCAGCACGTGCCGACAAGCGATCCTGCGCGCGTGACGTTGTTGGAGACGCTGCGCGCCTATGCCTGGGAATTGCTGGGGGCATGCGGCGAGCGCGAAGCCGTGCGGGCAGCGCATGCAGCGTTTTATCTCACCCTGGCTGAAACCGCGCAAGCACATCTTACCTCGGCGGCACGTTCGTTTTATGTCAAACAGTTGGAACTGGACCGCGACAACCTGCGCGCCGCCTTGCAGTGGTATCAGGAGATGGATGCCGTCGAGGAAGGGTTGCGTCTGGCCGCAGCGCTGCAATGGCACTGGACCAATGCTGGTCGCTTTGCGGAGGGCCGCGCCTGGGTGGAAACCTTCCTGGCGCGCGACCGTGTCAGGGGGAATCCCGCCACGCCTGTGACCAGGGCGCGGGCGCTTTCCGCCGCCGGAAGGCTCGCATTCAACCAGGCCGATTACGCGGCAGCGGCGGCCTATGAACGCGCCGCGCTCGCCATCTTCACTGAACTTCACGAGCGCGAGAAAGAAGCACGGTGCTGGAATGGCCTGGCGCTCATCGCCGAAAAACAGGGCGATTTCGATGCTGCCACCGCCGCTTATCAGCGTGCGCTCACCATCTTCACTGATCTCGGCCATACCTTTTATATGGGGACCACTACCATGAATCTGGGGAATGTCGCGCTCTTACGTGGATCACTGGACGAGGCAGAGAGCTATTATCAGCAAGCTGCTGGATATTTGAGCGAGACAGACGAACCCCGCGTGCTGGCGATGGTGAAAGGCAACCTTGCATCCCTGCTGAGCCAGCGCGGCGATCTTGCCAAAGCCATCTCGCTCTATCGCGACATTCTGGCGATCTTCCTGCAACTGAACGACCACGATTTGCTTGCCGAGACGCAGATGAACCTCAGCCATACGCTCCATCAACAAGGCCAATGGGACGAGGCAGAAACGCTCGGCATTGAGGCGCTGAACGGCCAGCGCCGGATTCACCACGAGCGCGGCGTGGCGTACTGTTTGAACAATCTAGGATATATCTGGCACGCGCAAGGGCGGATTGATGAAGCGGCCGATGCCTTCGCCGAAAGCATCCTGACCTTTCAGCGCATCGGCAACAGCCCTGGCGTGATTGGCTCGCTGGTCGGCTTTGCCGGCGTCGTCACCCAACAGGGTGCGCTGGCAGACGCCGTGCGGTTCGCCGCTGCCGCCACCGCCCATGCTCAGGCATTGAACATGCGCTTTATTGCCGAAGAACAAGCCCGCGCAGATGAGACAGCCACCGCCACAAAGGTTGCCCTCGGCGATGTCGCTTTCGCCGCTGCATGGGAAGAGGGAGCCGCCTGGTCTCTGGATGAGGCTGTCGCCGCCGTGCAGCGCTATCTGGATGCATGAAACACGAAGTTGCCGATAAGTTGCCGATTTTGCATGGAGTCGTGAGTGGGGCTTCGGGCATACTAGCAATCGACAGAGCGATCTCTGTTGATACGCCTCCACCTCATGTGGGGCAGCGTATGAGCTTTCACAAGTAGAGATCTCTGCAAGATCTCGTCTTCAGAAAGGGAAATCTAGCTTGAAACCCATCCTGAAACGGCTTGTTCTGGTTGCAGGCATCATCAGTCTTTGCGCTGTCATCCTTGTGGGTGGCATGCTCACCGCGCACGCCGCTGGAAAATCTGGCAGCAATGTAACGCAGGCTGCCGTCCCCGGCGGGAACGCCCGCTTTCCCGCCAAGTCCCATTTGCAGCAAAACCAGCAATGGATGGCACTGAAGCTTGCCTATAAGGTGCGCGTTCCTCTGACTTCACACATCTTCAAGGAACATCCAGTCTTGTGCAATGCTGCCGCTCCCTTAGAGCGGGTTTCACCCTTGTGTGGTGGGCCACCGCCACCATCTACCGAGCTGAATACCTCAGTCGTCACCCACACCATCGAACCGTATGGCAACATTCCGCCGAATCCCAATGCGTGTACTGGCGATGATACACACTACTGCTACGTTGACCTGTACTTCTGGGATTTCTGTGGGCCGGGCGCGGTAGACAACGCCCTCTATTATTGGAACGGCTTGACCAACTCATATCCCTCGCGCCAATACACTGAGCCGTCCTACGCGCCCTATCATTCGCACACCACGTGGTGGTCCGACTACGATAATCGGGGCTACCTGATGTATATCGCCATGGATACGCAACCGCCTAGCTTTCCTACACCCGGCTTGCCTACCTTTGGCGCATATTATCCTGGCAGCCACGCAAACGCGGGAACGGTGATTAACGACGTGCGCGATGTGATGAACTGGGAAGCGTCAGGACACAGCAGCAACTGGGCAAATTATTTTTACATAACGCAATCCGATGTCGGCGTCACCGCTTCTACCATTCACGCCGAGATCACGCGGGATATTGCACAGGGGGCACCAGTCGTAGCAGAGGTGAACACGACGAACTTGCCGAACTGGAATCAGAAGGGCATCATTCACTATATCACCATCATCGGCTACGATGACACCAAAGGAATCTACTATTACACCGATACCTGCGGTACCGGCTGTGGCTCCAATTCAAGCGGCGGCATCCATACGATTAATCAGTCCAAGCCAGACCAATACGGCAAAGACTTGTATGATGCAATCGTCCATGTGGGCGGCGGCGGCGGCATTGTCTGGTAGCTGTCACGTGCTGCGCTCCACAACCGGTCTCTTAGCCATGAGAGGCCGGTTGCCCTTATTTTCAGACTCTTCCCCTGGCATTCCTCTTTCCCCAGGCGATATACTATAGCTGGAAACCCAACCCACTGCACTCATCCTGCCCGGCTTGAGGAGGCTCAGGCGTGGACCACCCCTTCGTCACCAATCCCCTGCGCGCCGGCTTGTTTGAGGCGAACGCCGCCCCCTGCATCATTGTCATCTTCGGCGCGACCGGCGATCTCACCCAGCGTAAGCTCATTCCTGCACTCTATAGCCTCTATGCTGAAGATCCGGCGTTGCGGGCATTCATGACGATTGTGGGCGCGGCGCGGCGTCCCTGGTCAGAGCAAGAGTTCGCCGCGTTTGGCGAGGCCGGCGTCAAGCAGTTCGCCCGCCATCCCTATTCTCCGGCTATGTGGCAGACATTCGCTGCACATCTCCATTATCAACAGGTTGAGTTCCATGATGCGTCCGCATATACCCAACTCCATGCTCGACTGCAAGAACTTGATGAGGCGCGTGGCACAAGAGGCAATCGCATCTTTTATCTTTCTACCGCGCCAGAGTATTACGAAACCATCGTTGAGTTGCTGGGTGACAACGGGCTGGCCCGGCGCGATGGCGACGATGCCAGTTTTCGCCGCTTGCTGATCGAAAAACCCTTTGGCCATAGCTTGCTTTCCGCCATCAAGCTCAACGACACGCTCAACCGCGTTTTTGCTGAGCGCCAGGTGTATCGCATCGATCATTATCTGGGCAAAGAAACGGTGCAAAACATCCTGGTGATGCGCTTCGGCAATCGCATCTTCGAGCCGTTGTGGTCCGCCGAACATATCGACAACGTGCAGATCACCGTCGCGGAAAATATCGGCATCGAGGGCGGGCGCGGCGGCTATTATGACCACACCGGCGCGCTGAAAGATATGGTCCAGAATCACCTGATGCAACTGCTGACGCTGATGGCGATGGACAAACCCCTGAGCCTGCAAGCCAACGACGTGCGCCAGCGCAAGATCGACGTGTTGCGCCAGATTCGCCCCATGACGCCGGCAGAAGTGCAACTCAACACCGTTCGCGCCCAGTACGACGCCGGCGCGATCAACTATCGCCCGGTGAAGGGCTATCGCGAGGAAACCAACGTCGCGCCCGACTCGCAGACCGAAACTTACGTGGCGCTGAAACTGCTGGTGGAAAACGAACGCTGGGCCGGCGTGCCGTTCTATCTGCGCACCGGCAAGCGGCTGCCGGAACGCATCTCGGAGATCGCCATTAAGTTCAAGCGCCCACGCTTCCCCCTCTTCAAAGATTTCGGCGAAGACGCGCTGCCGGCGAATACGCTGCTCTTGCGCATCCAGCCGGCGGAAGGGATCTCGCTGCGCTTCGACGTGAAGCTACCCGGCCCCCAGATGCAACTGCGCGCCATGAACATGGACTTCGCCTACGGTAAGTTCGATGTCTTCACCCCCGAAGCCTATGAGCGGCTGCTGTATGACGCCATGCACGGCGACGGCACGCTGTTCACCCGCCGCGAAGAAACCGAACTCGCCTGGGCCATCACCGAGGCCATCGCCGCCGGCTGGGCCGAGCAAGGGCCGGAAGGATTGCAGCGGTACGCCGCTGGCACCTGGGGACCACGCGCC
>JAJPKG010000097.1 GCA_021323815.1 Pseudomonadota bacterium | reverse complement strand
GTTGTCGTAGAATTCGCCACTGGGGAAGGCGCAGATGACCGGATGCATCCGGTACTGTCGTCGCAGCGGCACACTGGCATCGGCTCCCCAGCGCTCCAGCAGCGTCGCGAAGAGCGAGTGCTTCAGCCCGCGTTCTTTGGCCGTCTCGCTACGCACCAGCGGCGGAAGTTGCTGGTCATCCCCCACCAACACGAAACGACGCGCAAACCGCAGTGCGCCCAGCGTCGCGGGCAGCGTCAGTTGCGTCGCCTCGTCCACGATCACCACGTCGAAGAGCGGCATGGTGCCTTCCACCTCGTGCGCCTCGGCAGACCATGTGGCGACCGTCGCCGCCACAATGGGGGCGGAACGTAATGTGGCGCGCACCGCTTCCGCAGGCGGCGCGGCTTCGCCAGTGCGCGCACGGGCCTGCGCCAGCAAGCGAAATGGCCGCATTTCCGGCGCGGTGGCCAGTTCGTGGCCCAGGCGAATGACGCTCTTCATGCCGTTGCCCACCAGCCGCGCCAGCATCGTATCCGTCGCCTGATTCGTATATGCCGCCAGCGCCACGCGAAAGCCCCGCCCGGCCAGCGCCTGCGCGATGGCGGCGATCACCTTCGTCTTGCCCGTTCCCGGCGGCCCCTGGATCAGCAGATAATCCTTCATCATCAGGGCGCGCACGACAGCATCCGCCTGCTCGCTGTTCAGGCCCATCAGCGCAACGGGATTCATCGGCGGGGGATCGGGATCGAAGCGGGGGCGCGTGTCGCCACGCACCAGCGCGCGCCGGTGCTCGTCGATGTGCAGCCAGCGCGTCAGGTTGTGCTGCATGCGCCGGTTTACCACATCTGCGCTATAGCGGTCGATGTGCGTGGGATTCGCGATCTGTTCGCGTGCCCACACCACCAGGCGATCCGCGCTGATGGTGAGGATCGCGCCGGTGACGACCTCGCCGCGCACCGGATCGCCGTCGCTGATCAGCACCTCGTCGCCCTCGCGCAGTTCGCTGGTGTTATCACAGCGGAAGGTATAAATCCACTCGTGGCGCTCGGTCGGCTGGGGCGGACCAAGCATTTCCAGCCCGCCGACGGCGATGCCGTTCGCGATGCGTTCCGCCGCTGTCTGTTGCCACAGCGCGTGGGTCAATTGCTCGCCGGCCTGGCCTTCCAGCCGTTGCAGAGTCCACCACTTGCGGAACCACTGCGCGTCGCGGTCAGGTATGGCCGGTGCGGGATCTGCCGGCGGGGGCTGCCAGCCGATGAGGGCGGAGGTTTCAGCGCAACTGGCGCGCATGGCGCAGCGCCCGCATTTGTTGCCGCCCGGCGGCGCGGGCACGCTGCCCGTCACGCGCACCAGCGCCAGTTGGTTGCGCATGCTGATGACGCGCTGGATCTCGCGCAACCCGCCCGGCACGCCATAGCGCGAGGCTGCGCCCGGCGTGCCGGAATACAGCAGATCCGCCACCGGCAATGTGCCGTTGATTCCCAGGCTGCGCGCCGCCAGCAAAGCGTGATAGCCATGCACCTGCCAGCGATGATCCAGCTTGGGCAGATCGCCCGCCGCGCGCCCCGTCTTCAATTCCAGCAGGGTGTGATGACTCGCGCTGTCCAACAGGATGTCAAGACGCCCTTTCAGGCCGACTTCGGGGGCCAGCAAAAAGGTTTCGGCGCGCACCCGCGCATCCTCGAATTTCGCTGCCTCGTTCTGCCGCCAGCGCGCCAGATTTTCCAGGTGGGCCTGCACCTCAGCGCGGATCTCGTTTTCCGTCGCACCGGCCTCGGCCAGTTGCACCACCGCCGCACGCAGCCCCTCTTCCAGCAGCTCCGTCGGCTGGGCCGCGTCGTCTTTGAGCATCTCTTTGAAGATGTTGTGGATCAAGGTGCCGCGCAGGCCCGCCGCGCTGGGCGGGCTGGGAAAAAGATCGCGCAGCACTTCCTGGCGCACGCAATAATTCGCGTGGCTGAGATCAGTGATGTTGATCAGCAGATCCGGCTGGATGACCGCGACCGAAGCGGGCAGCGCCACCGCGACGCTGAAGGGTTTTTGCCCCGGCGCGGGCGCGTTGGCCTTGCCCGGCACCAGATGCAACGCGCGCAGTCGCAACATGCCCAGCGTTTCTGCCGGCAGCACCGCCAGATGCTCCACCAGCGGAATGTCGTGCGGCCCCAGGTTCAGCCGCACGCGCTCGCCCGCATCCGTCTCGATGCCCACGACGGCGATCTGCTTCGGTTCGCGTCGTTCCACCCGCGCGCCGATAATCTTCCCCTCGATCTGGGGGATCTGGCAGCGATAGGTCGTATCCAGCAGGCAAAGGAAACAGCCCGGCGATTCGTCAGGCAAGGGTTTAGTGCCGGCGGCATAGGGCGATTTCGACATACAGCGATCTTGCTCCTCCCTGCTGGCAGCATATCACCAATGACGATGACGCATGGACACGCTGGGACTTCCAGCAGGGTGAGAACATGCCTGATGATCTGCTTGCCCTACACTATCTGCGTGGATCGCTACGGCCCCGAAGGGGCTTCACATTCTCTGCGCCGGGGGGTTTAGCCCCCAGCGTGCGCACGCGGCAGTATCTGGGCCATTTGGGAGAATTCCTGCAAACCCCGCGCAATTCACTCCTCTCTGGCAGCCATCACGGAGATCGGCTCTGTGGTTGGCGCATGACCGGCTTCGCTCAGGCCGATGTGTTGCCACAGCCAGCGCAGGGGTGCGGGTGCCCACCAGTTGGCATGACCCAGCAGGCGCATCGTTGCCGGCACCAGCAGCGCGCGCACCAGCGTTGCATCCATGATCACTGCGATGGCCAGACCGACACCAATCATTTTGATGAAGACGATTTCCGAAGTGGCGAAGGCTGCCAGCACCACTGCCAGCAAGAGCGCCGCGCTGGTGATGAGGCCGCCGGTGCGCTGCAAGCCTGATGCCACTGCCAGCCGGTTGTCGCCTGTCGCGTCAAACCGCTCCTTGATGCGGCTCAGCAAAAAGACCTCATAGTCCATCGACAAGCCGAAGGCGGTGGCAAAGATCAGCACCGGTTGCGTGCTATCCAGCGAGCCGGTGGACTCGAAGTGCAGCAGGTCGGCGAAATGGCCTTCCTGAAAGATGAAGACTAGCGCGCCGAAGGTCGCCGAGAGCGAAAGCGTGTTCAGCACAATCGCCTTGATGGGCATGACCATTGAGCCGGTCATCAGGAAGAGCAGCACGAAAACCGCCCCGGCGATCACCAGCAGCGCCAGTGGAATCGTCGCTTCCAGGTTGGCGAAGAGATCCATCTGATAAGCCGTCTCGCCGCCAACCAGCGCCGTGAAACCGGTTGGCGGTGCTAGCGCGCGGAGTGCCTTAACCACGTTCTGGGCAGTGGTGGTGTGATCTGCCGCCGTGAGGGTGACAGTCACCAGCGTCGCATCGCCATGCGCCAGCCGCGCCGCTGTCGCATCCAGCGCGGCATTCGTGCCGGGGTGGCTATACAGATATTGATATTGTGCCAGGGTCAGGCGCGGATCTACGGTGACAAGGCTCTGCACGCTCGCCACACCCGGCAGGGATTGCAGTTGCTGTACATACCGTTGCAGCGCCGCCAGGTTCTCGGCGCTCAGCGCGTCGCCGGGGGTCTGGATGGCGATGAGCGCCTGCCCTCCGCTCTGTTGAGGAAAATCGTTCGCCAGCCGGTCGGCCACCACGCGGGCGGAATGATCGGTTGGCAGCACGTGCACATCCACCGTGCTGAACGAGGCGTGCAGAAAGGGTGAGCCGAGCACCAACAAAAAGACGATGACCGCCAGCGCGATGGGGATGGGGACGCGCATCACACCCTGCGACAGGCGATACCACGCCCCGTAGGCATCTTCGCGCGGGGCCGTCCGGCGCGCGCGGCGCACGGCCAGCGCATTCACGTGCAGCCCCAGCAGGCTCAGGATCGCCGGCAGCAACGTCAGCGCGCCGAGCATCGCTACCAGCACCGCCGCAATCGCGCCCTCTGCCATGCTGCGCAGAAAATATTCGGGGAAGAGCAGCAGGCTCAGCAGGCTGGTGCTGACCGTCAGGCCGGAGAAGAGCACGGTGCGCCCGGCAGTTGACATGGTGCGGCGCACTGCCCCACGCACATCCGCGGCGTCGCTCGCCAATTCTTCGCGGAAACGCGTGACGATGAAGAGACTATAATCAATCGCTAGGCCCAGGCCCATCATGGTGATGATGTTGAGCGCGAAGATCGACACATCCGTTACGGTCGTCAGGCCGCGCACCAGGGCGAAGGCACCGACAATGGCCACACCACCGATGATGAGCGGCAACAAGGCTGCCACCACGCTGCCAAAGACGATCACCAGTAACACCAGCACGATGGGCATGGTGATGATCTCAGCGCGCTCGATGTCTTTGCCAATCTGCTGGTTGATTTGCCGGTTGACCAGGAGCTCGCCGCCCAGCGTCACCTGCAAGGGTGGCGCGGTCATCAGCGGCGCGACAGCATCATATTCTTGATCTTTTGTCTGGCCGGTGTTAGTCGCCAGCCGCACCAGCGCGAAGGTGGAATGTTTGTCGTTGGAAAGAAAATTGGCGCTGTGCGTGCCATAATATGAGGTGACAGCAGCAACCTCCGGTCGATTCGCCAGAGTTCGCAGCATGCCCTCTGCCGCCTGCTGAAAAGCCGGATCGGTCACCAGCAGCGTATCGCTGTGTAGAAGAATGACGACATCGCTGGTGGATGCCGCAAGGTGGGCGTTCACGAAATCTTGCTCGCGGCTGGACTGGCTGGCGGGATCGTTGAAGCCACCGCTTTTGAGCGCGCCAAAGACGCCGAAGCCATAGGCCGCTGCGCCGCCGACCGCCAGCAGCGACACGAGCACCACCACAATGCGGGCGGTGTAGATAAAACCGCCGAATCTGCTCAACATGCTGGGTTGTCCTTTCGGATGGTCACCATTCAGTTCAGGGATAACAAAACGGACGCGCGTCGCATAGCAGGCCAGGCGCAAAGGCGTCGTTGCGGTTGCGCAGAGACAGCGTGTATGATGACACTGTCAACATTATAATCGAGAATGTTGTCATTGTCAACATGTGGGAGGGCAATTGATGGATAATGCACAAAAATCTCTCGCAACGGATGCCCCACGCCCCTATCATCATGGCGATCTGTGGCACGCGCTGGTGCAGGCAGGGCTGGCAATTTTGCGCGAAGAAGGCGTACATGGGTTGACACTGCGTGCTGTGGCGCGCCGTGCAGGGGTCAGCCACTCCGCGCCTTATCGCCACTTTGCCGACAAAGATGCCCTGCTCGCCGCCATTGGCGAGGACGGTTTCAATCGCCTCTCTCAGGGAATGCGCGCTGTCATCGAGAGCTATGATGGTGATCTGGTGGCGCTGCTCCATGGTGTGGCGCATGCCTACATTCGCTTCGTGGCGGAGAATACGGATCATGTGCGCGTGATGTTCAGCGGGCTGCTTTCCTGCTTTGATGAATATCCGAATCTTGCCGAAGCCGCAGGGCGATCCTTTCAGGATGTGGTGGAGATCATGCAACTTTGCCAGCGCGAGGGGCTGATCGCGGCGGGCGATCCGCGTCAGCAAGGGTTTATGGCCTGGTCGATGGTCCATGGGCTGGCGAACATCCTCATCGAGGAAGGTTTCCCCGTCGCAGAAAAGACTGGGTTGGATATACAACAGATGACTGATGCCTGTGTAGACACGCTGATCCGTGGGTTGCAATCACCCCACAATGGCACCCAAGTTGCTGCGAACTCTCAGCACGTGATATCCTGACAAAAGGTGCATTGATCGATCGACATGTTGGCAACGCAGTGTAAACTGATATGCGAACGAATGACCTAATTACATCTCGTTCGTTGTATATGTATGACGGCAGATGAAAAGGCCTTCTGTCTGCCGGTGGGGTAGAGGAGCGGTTGCATGGGGAGCGGAAGCACTGATCGCGCGGCGCGCATATTTGGAAGCGCCGTTTCTAAGGAGCAATCGATGCGTGGACCCTCGATCCAACACTATGCGGCGATGGTGGCCGTGCGCCATGACGCCGGAGCATATCTTCCCACCAGAGCGCGAGCGGCGGTCAAAGCGCAAGAAGCCGCGACCGCCACCATGCAACCGGTGATCAACGCGGTCATTCCCCCTCCTTATGCGCCTTCGTATGCGGGTACGAGAGCGCAGATCGCCTGGCGGGTGGGTTTGGCGCGCTACGTGGTGCTGGCGCACATCGGGCTGGCGCTGACGGCACTGGTTTTCAGCGTGGCGTTGCTTGCTTCGTCCGGCGCGCAGTCGGCGGGATCTCTGTTGTTTGCGTATGGCCTTGTTGGCCTGGGGCTGGACGTGCTGGCATGGCGGCAAGTGATGCGCAAACAGACCGCGCCAGCGGCATGGCTGATGCTGTTGAGCGAATTGCTCGCCTTCGGCCTGGCGCTCGGCATTCTCGGCGCGCATCTGGAAGCCCTTGCTCTGCTGCCCGGCGCGTTCCTGCTGGCCGCGCTGCTGGCAAATTACTGGCTGGCCCTCACCGGCGGTGCGGTCGCCTTCGCGCTCTATGCCCTGCTGGTGGCGTTGAGTCAGACCGGCGTTGCGCAACCGTTGCTGGCATTGCCGGCGGAGGCCATGATCTGGCTGAATCTGGCGCTGGCGGGCTGCGGCATGGCGCTGCTATGTCTGGCGGTGACGCTGGCGACGCGGCGGCTGCGGGCGGCGCACTTGGCCGAAGCGGCGGCGCTCTATCGCGTCACATCGCTGGAACGCCGTGCCCAGACGAAGCGTGTCGCCATCGACGCTGATTCCATCGCCCTGCAAACGCAGATAGCCATTGCCATGCGCGGCGGCCCCCCCCAGCCCGTCACCACCTGTGAAGATCTCGCTCCCCTGGCCAACATGGTCAACACCGTCACCAAGCGCATCCCCGGCCTGTTGCGCGACCGCGAAGAGCGCATTCGCCTGGAACGCGCCGTGCAGGCGCTGATCACCGCGCTGCAAACCGCGTGGTCGGGTTTCACCTTCACCTGGCCGGAACCTTCCGGCACCAGCGTGGATCGCCTGGTTGATATTTTGCGGCCCCAGCGCCCCAACGAGCGCGAAGCCGCATCGTAACATGCCGGCCATCCCCGGCGCGGGAATCTCTCAATCTGGTCACAGCGCAAAAGATGTGCTATTGCTGGCTACCATTTTTGCGCTATAATACAGATATAGCTTTCGCAGCGAACGTGTCCGCCATTGCTGCCGGACACAGGCACGCGGATGAACCGGCGCGGACGCGCTTCCCCCCTTGCGGGCAGCCAGCGCCCCCCGGCCAACCTTTCGAGATGTCAGCGCTGCCATTTCAAAAGAAAGGCTTGTGGTACAGGAGAAACGTCGATGACCACGTTGAAGAACGCGCCTCAGCGCAGCTATAGCGAAACGGACCACGACACGTGGCGACGCCTGATTGCGCGGCAACTGTCGCTGGTGAAGGATGCCGCGCCGCAGATGTATTGGGAAGGCTTCGAGCGCTTGAAACTCGACCAGCAACGCCTGCCGGTGCAGGAAGAGATGAGCGAGCGGCTGTACAATCTGGTGGGCTGGCGGCTTTCCAACGCCCAGGACGAATACCTGAAGCCGGTGGACTGGTTTATTCACCTCAGGGAGCGGCACTTTCCGGTCACTGATTACATTCGCCCCCCTGAGGATATCGAGTTCACCCCGCTGCCGGACCTCTTCCACGAATATTTCGGCCACCTGGCCTGGATGACCCTGCCTCGCTATCTCACCGTTGTTGACCGCATCACGCGCAAATATCTGGCAACCCCCGAAGAAGATCGCCAATACATCGCCAACTTCTGGTGGTTCACCATCGAATTCGGCCTTATCCGCGAAGATGGAAAAGTGCGCCCCTTCGGCGCTGGGCTGCTCTCCTCGCCCGGCGAATTCCAATACTCGATGGCGCATCCTGAACTCTACAAGCCCTTCACCTTTGAAGGGGCCTCGCACGGCACATCGAAGCCCTATGCCTTCCACGACGAATATTTCGTCATTGACGGCTTCGAGCAGCTCGAAGCCGTGACGGCGGATTGGTAGGCATGTGCTTCGCTTGACCTAAAAAGCAAAAGCCGGAGCAATCTCCCCGATTCGCTCCGGCTCGGTTGTTCGTGCGCCTTTAACCGCGCTATGCCGCCTTTTTGCCGTGCCGGCACACCGCCGTTTTCGCTTGCGGCAGGCAATGCAACCTGGTCGCGGTGGGGGTGGCAATGCGCTCCGCTTTTTCCAGCAGCGCACTGGCTTCCAGAAACCACTCCGTCACTTCGGCGAGCGTACCTTCGCTGGTCAGCACGAAATGCAAGCCGCGCAGGCATGCGCCGCTGAGCGACCGCACCAGCGGGGTCATCACATCGCCGGCAGTGAGGCGTTCCATCTCGTCCAGCAGTTGATGCCGCACCGTGTCGATGCTGTCGATGACTTCCTCGGACCACATGGAATCGATTTCGGTTATGACCATCTCATCAGTGGGCGCAGGATGTTCAGTTGTGGTGTTCATGGTTGCGAGCATAGCGCACATCCTTTGCTGGGATGATGGGAATGATGTGGATGTCCCGTACGATCATTCTTTTTGAGACCCCTCTATATGTACTATACGTATCGCCCCATCTATCTGACTGTCTCGTATGTCACCGGTGTCAACAGTCTCATTTCACATAGAGCAAACGGTACGCCAAACAGGAAGAGACGATGGAATGCCTTCGTCTTTCAGGTGGATTTTTCCCGAAAATCCACCTGGGCGGGCAGGAAACAGGAAAAGAGCGCAGTTTCATCCTTTATCGAGCACGAACACCAATTCGGTAGGGAAGGCATGGCGACGAATGTGCCACTCATGGCCGGCGATCAATTCCTGGAAATGGGCTTCATAGTGCGCGGGCATGCCCTTATGCCGGCCCCCCAGGCTTTGACCGGGAAATGACACGACGACATGCCGCGCCTGCACGCTTTCCAGCAAGCGGCGACCAACGGTTTTGTCGCTCTGTTCCAGCGAGGGGATCGCTTTCAGCAGGAAGGCGAGATCCACCTGCTGCGCGGGGATGGTCTGCGTCACATCGCACGTGGTCGCCGTGCCGCGCAAACCCGCCAGCGGCAGGAACGCGCCGAGAAACGTCATCATGTCGCCATAGATGTCGCAAGCGTGATAGATTGCATCCGGTGTGAGGGGCATCCACGGCGCGGCCAGGGGATGCAGGCCACACGCGAGATCCAGCACCGAGGCGACGGGGGGCAGATCCGCGAAGACGGCAGCGTAAAAATCAGCGAGGAAGGGCAGGCGCTCGCGGGTTGAGGCGTGATGCGCTATGATCTCCCAGCAGGCGGCACGCAGATCGCCCCGCTCCGCCGCGTCTCGCAGTTTCGCCAGCCAGGCGTCATAGGGCATTTTCTGATCCAGAAATGCACCGCCGATCTGGTGTAGCGTATCCTTCGTCGCTTTGATCGCCTCTTTCAGCGATCGCCGTTTCGCCAGCTCGTCCGCGCCAATGCGCTGGATGAGATCGACGCTGACGGAACGATATTTCGGGCTGGCCTGCACAGCAGCGACAAGGGCGGCGAGAGGATCATTCGCCATAGCGCATCATAGGGTGCATCATGCCAGATTGCTTTTCACGCGGCTGCGATAATAGCGCGCCAGAAAGCTCTGACACACCGCTGCCGGAGATGACAGCGCATCCGGCGGCAGCAACAACACGCGCCGCTTACCGTCTTCCGTGCGATAGCGAATGGTATAGACTTTGAACCACTGCGTCAGATGCACCTCTGGAATTGCGTTATAGTCCAGCACACGTGTCGGTTTGCCGGTGCGCTTGTCGGCCAGCACCAGCGCGGTGGGCGCGACGATGATCTGATGGCGCGCCAACTGGATGCGGCGTATCAGATTGATCTCATAAAAGCCCAGCAGCCAGGTGAAGAAGATGAGTGCAATAATCGTAATCATCTCGCTCGCCAGCACGTCGCCAAACGGGCGGCCACTGTTGAAGCGTTGTGGCAACGACGGCCCAGTGATGAAGTATGATTGCACGAACAGCGTGTACATGAAAACGAGGATGCCGGCAAAGAGGATGGTGACGATGCAGGTTTTCCATGCCAGTTTTGTCGTGAAGATGCGCCAGCCTTCGGGTGGGGGAATTTGCCGCGAGGCGGCGACGATCTGCGCGGCATCCGGCGCGGGCGGGCGCTGGACATTCGCGGGGACGGTCGTGTTGGTGCGGATGGAATCGGCGAACACCAGCCGCGCGATCTCTGCGGCGGAGAGGGAGAAATAATCTTCCACCACCCACAGCATCTTTTGCTTGTTCTTGAACGTGAAGCTCAGGCGCACATGCGGCACTGGCTCGAAATCGCCATCCCCTGCTTGAAGCAGGGCCAGGATATCCACATCGCGATACGCCACGCTGCGCTGAATGCTGCCGCTGCGCAAATCGGCGACAACCAATCCTTCGGGCATCAGCACCAGCACGCGCCGGCGGTTCAGCAGAAATTGCCGCGCCAGGAAAGCCAGCACTGCCGCCATCACCACCACCGTCAGGATGAAGCCGCTGCCGGTGGGAACGGTCCAGGTGAGCGTGGGAATGGGAATGTAGTGCGCCACGAGTGATGATTTGCTGTCAAGATCGCTGATGAGCGCATACCAGGCTACCAGCAGCAGCGCTCCGGAAAAGATGAACCGCGTGCCGCGCGGGCGAATGACTCGCCACGAAGCGGGCATGCTGCCTGCGCGCACTTTTGCCAACACATCTGCGGTGTCAATCATAGATAGGTGTCTGCCTCGCTCTCACCGGATTTGCGCTCCATTCTATCAAGCGCGACCATGCCTGCCAATAGGGAACCTTTATGCGCACGCCCTCAGCCGATCCATCAGCAGCGCCATGAAGCGCAGATTGTGCATCGTCGCCAGGCGGATATAGAGCGAATCGCCGATTTTGAAGAGATGATGCAGATAGCCGAGCGAATAGCGCGCGCACGCCAGACAATCGCAGAAAGGTGCGATGGGACCGTCGCTCTTCTTGTTGTGCTCGTCGTCGATGTAGACGAAGCGGAACCACGCGTCATGCCAGGGCGTCGCTTCCGCTGGCGTGGTGAACGCCAGCAGCCGCCCATGCCGGGCATCGCGCGTGGGCATGGAACTGTCGAAGATGCCATAGCCCAGCGTCGCACACTCCGCGATATTCGCCGGATGCCCCACGCCCAGCGCGTGCAGGGGCAACGAGCGCGGCACCAACTCACGCACATAGGCGACGATCTCGCTCAGCAAATTCCCCCTGGCATCCAGCGGCCAGCCGCCGAAGCCGAAGCCGTCAAAGCCGATCTCCAGCAGCGCTTCGGCACATTCCCGTCGCAGCGCCAGATCGCCCCCGCCCTGGATGACGCCGAAGATCAGCGGGCGCTGCCCCAGTGCCAGCCGCTTCTGCGCCATCAGACGCTCATATTCAGCTTTGCAGCGCCGTGCCCAGGCGATGGTGCGTCGCACCGCTTCCGCCTGCCGCTCGCTCGGATCGTCCGCGTGAGTGGGATCGTCCAGGCAAATGACAATATCAGCGCCATAGCCCACCTGAAGCTGAATGCTCTTTTCCGGCGTCAGGTGATATTTCCGGTCTGCCCCTTCCGGTTGAAACGTGATGCCGCGCTCGCTCAGCGTCCCATTCTTCGGATTTTCTCGAATAAGCGAATACGCCTGGAAACCACCGGAATCCGTGATGATAGGACGACGCCAGCCGCTCATGGCGTGCAGCCCGCCAAGCGCCTGCACCGTCGTCGAGCCGGGCCGCTGCATCAGATGGTAGCCGTTCATCACCACCGCCTGAATGCCGCACGCTTCGAGATCCGTCGCATCGACGCCGCGCACCACCCCTTGCGTCGCGTCGGGCAAAAACGCGGGCAGCGCCAGAGCGCCGTGTGGCAGCGAGAGAATGTCAGCCATGCAATGATAGACGAGACGCGCATGACACGAAAAGAGCGATGAGACGCGAAGATAATGCACCGTCACTCGTGAGCATCTTCATCATCTTCGTGTCCTTCCCAGCCTTCGCGGCCTTCGTGTCTTGTCTCTTTTTCCTCCTCGCTCTCGTTTTTCCCAGCGCCTGCTATAACAATGCAATATTCGCCACGCGGCTCGGCGGATTGGGCGAGCGCGAGCAAGTCGCTCAGCATGCCGCGATCCACCCGCTCAAATTTCTTGGTGAGGTCATTGGCCAGGGCGGCACGGCGGTCGCCATAGACAGCCAGCGCGTCGGCCAGGAAGTCACGCAGGCGATAGGGGCTTTCGTAAAAGATCAAAGTGTGGGGTGAGGCGGCATCCAGCGCCAGGAAGCGGCGGCGCGGGCCGGCCTTGCGCGGGGGAAAGCCGCGAAAGGTGAAACTGTGCACTGCCAGGCCGGAAAGCACCAGCGCCATCACAAACGCGCTGGGGCCGGGGATCATCGTCACGGAAATATCTGCCGCAACAGCACGGCGCACCAGCGTGAAACCAGGATCTGAGATGCCCGGCGTGCCGGCATCCGTCACCACCGCAACGGATTTGCCCTGCGCCAGTGCCTCCATGATGCGCTCGCCCGCGCGCTGCTCGTTATGCTCATGAAACGCCATCAGCGGCTTCTTGATCTCATACTTCGCCAATAAGATGCCCGTCTTGCGCGTGTCTTCACTGGCGATCAGATCCACCTCGCGCAGTGTTTCCAGCGCCCGCAGCGAGATATCGCCCAAATTACCAATAGGGGTAGCGACGAGGTAGAGCATCAGAACATCAGTTGGGGGGAACCTGGCAGCACGGTCCCCCCATCCAGTGAATCAGTGGCAGTGAGGGGAGGTGCAAGCATTTCTTGCGTTCGTTCGTTGCCATGTTGATAGCGTGTAGCATCCAATAGCTCGTCTCCTGTGATCAACGGTGGCGCAGCGGGTTCCGCTTCATGTCATCCCCTCACTCCATGCAGCATAGCACAAAAGCCGCTCTTGTTGCTTGATGTTCGCTCTGCCTCATGGTAAAATTGCGCAAAATTGTATTCGTCCGGCGAAAGGATCAATGGCTTATGTCCCGCAATCAACCATTTCCCGAATCATCGCCACATGTCATCCGTCCTGAAAACGGCTATGTGCCGGCAGGAGCGCGCCCAGGCAGCCAGCCGATGGCCGATCAGCCGGCGGTCTTTACCCTGGCCACGCCAGAAGAGCCGGGCGCGCCGCTGCGCTTTCCTCGCGGTCCGTGGGGCTGGTGGCTGCGGCTGACCATGCCGCGCATTGCACCAGATGTGCTGATGAATACGGCGCTGCGCGAGCGGATGCGCCGCGCACAGATCCTCAGCACCTTGCTGCTGGTGACGCTGGCTGTGGTCATTGGTTTGATCCCGCTGGCGTTCGTGCCGAGCTTCAATTCCGGCACATTCGGCGGAGTGGTGCTGGGTTTCATTATTGTATTGCTGACCGCCATCCTGAGCCGGACCAATCATGTGACGACCGCCAGCACCATCTATGTTTTGGGGATCGTCCTCGCCATCAGCGTCGGCCAGAGCCTGTTTCCCGATAACAAGATCGGCTTGCAAGACATTGAACCGTTTGATCTGTTCGTGGTGCCGATTGTCTTCGCGGGTATCTTGCTGCCACGCATCGTGTCGATCCTCATCTGGGTGTATGACGCCGTCTTCACCGTCACCATCCTTTCCGTCATTCCCCACAAACCCAACCTGGATCAATATCTTGGCAATTCGGGCATCTACGCAGTGGCGGTGCAGCCGATCTTGCTGGCGGCGGTGATGGCGGTGGTGTCATGGATCGCGGCGGGCAGCGTGGACCGCGCCATTGCGCAGGCGGATCGCACGGCAGAGGTGGCACGAGCCTATCAGAGCGTGGCCGACCAGAAGCAGCGGCTGGAAGAAGCGGTGGCCGTCATCCGCGACGTGCATGCGCGCGTGGCGAACGGCGACCTTTCGGCTCGCGCGCCGATGATCAGCGGCGAGCTGCTTCCCGTCGCCGTCAGCCTGAATCTGATGCTGGAACGCCTGTCACGCTCGCTTGCAGCGGAATCCGCGTTGGGCGGCATGGAACAGAGCGTGCAGCGGCTGAACGAGGTGGTGGCCGAACTGGCGCAGGGCCACGTGCGCCAGCCCATTCCCCAGCAGGTGTTCGGGCCGCTGAATCCGGTGGCGTATAACCTGGAGCAGTTGCGCAGCGGTTTCGTGCAGGTGGCGCGCAGCAGCACTGATCTGGTGGAGCGCATCAAGGCGACGACGCAGGAAGTGCTGAACCAGCACCACCTGTTAAACCAGTCCATCATCGAACAGATTCCGCCCGATGATCAGGCGTTCATCCATGCCATGCAAGAGCGACTGCGCCGGATGGAGCGTGACCTGACCGCCGCCATCGAGCAACTGCGCCAGTTTTTGGCACGCTTTGCGGCGTGAGTAGGCCCCCGGCTGGGAAAAGAAACCCCTCTGGGCTATCATTCAACAGAGATAGGCTCAAACGGCAAATTCCTGTTCTGATGCAAAAGCACAATGAGTACCTGACCTGAGCTTCAGGTCGTGATGGTCGATCTGAGGCCCAGGATACCATTTCACCAGCTACTTCCCCGTTGCGCCGTTGGGGGATTCCCCGCTGGCAACGGCTTCGATCAACTCGTCGTCTTCGTCGTCGATGGTAGTAGCCAGCGCGCTCACCTGGTCGTTGTCGGCCAGATTCATCAGGCGCACGCCCTGGGTGGCGCGGCTAAGCTGCGCAATGGTGCGGATCGGCGAGCGGATGACGACGCCGTTAGCGGAAATCAGCACCAGATCGCGGTCGGCTTCGGTGAGGACGCGCGCCCCGGCGATGAGGCCCGTCTTGTCCGTCAGTCGCGCCGTCAAGATGCCGCTGCCGCCGCGCCCTTGCGTGGTGTATTCTTCCACCGGCGTGCGCTTGCCATAGCCGCGCGCCGTCACCACCAGCAACTCGCCGCCCTTGTGCGCCACGTCCAGCGCCACCACACTGTCGCCGTCTTCCAGGCGAATGCCGCGCACGCCGCCACTGGCCCGCGACGCCGAGCGCAGATCTCCCACTGAGAAGCGGATGGACTGGCCGTGCGTCGTCACCAGGAAAACGGTGTCATTGGCATGCACCAAGCGCGCGCCGATCAACTCGTCGCCCTCTTCCAGATCCATGGCGTTCAGGCCCATGCGGCGCACAACGGCGAATTCATCCAGCGCGGTCTTTTTCACCTCGCCCAGCCGCGTCGCCATCACCAGGAAGTCCAGCGATTGGAATTTCGGCACCGAGACGATGGCCGTCACGCGCTCAGAGGTATCGATGCCGATGAGGTTGCGAATATGCTCACCTTTCGCCTGGCGACCGACCTCCGGCAACTCATAGGTTGCCAATTGGAAGACGCGACCCCGATTGGTGAAGAACAGCAGCGAGTCGTGCGCGTGGGTGATGAGCAAGTGCAGCACCGTGTCATCTTCGCGGGTGGTCATGCCCGTCACGCCCTTGCCACCGCGCCGCTGCGCGCGATAGGTTTTGCTGGGCAGCCGCTTGATGTAGTTCTGCTCGGTCAGCGACACCACCATCTCATCGTTGGGGATGAGATCTTCTTCGGTGAACTCGCCGGCTTCGTCTTCCTGGATCTCCGTGCGGCGCGGATCGCCATATTTCTCGCGCAGTTCGGCCAGATCTGCCTTGATGAGCTTACGCACCTCTTCCACGTCGGCCAGAATGCCTTCCAGCCGCTTGATGGTGGCGCGCACCTCAACCAATTCCTCGGTGATCTTCTTGCGCTCCAACGCGGCCAGGCGGCCCAGGCGCATATCCAGAATGGCTTTTGCCTGCTCTTCGCTGAGCTTGAAGCGATCGCGCAGGTTGCGCTGCGCCGTCTCGGTGGACTGCGACCGGCGAATCGTCTCGATGACCTCATCCAGATGATCCAGCGCGATCTGCAAGCCTTCCAGGATGTGCGCCCGTTCGAGCGCCTTGCGCAACTCGAACTTGGTGCGCCGCCCTATCACGATCTCGCGATACGCGATGTAATGATGCAAGATCGCTTTCAGATTCAGCACGCGCGGCTGGCCATCAACCAGCGCCAGCATGTTCGCGTTAAAGGCGCTCTGCATGGCAGTATATTTGAAGAGCTGGTTGAGCACCGTCAGGTGGCGCGTATCCTTCTTCAGATCAATGACCACACGCGTGCCCTGGCGATCTGACTCGTCGCGCACGTCGCTGATGCCTTCGATCTTCTTATCGCGCGCTAGCTCGGCGATCTTCTTGACCAGTTCGGCTTTATTGACCTGATAGGGCAATTCGGTGACGACGATGGAAACTTTGCCGCGCTCGGTCTCTTCGGTATTGGCCCGCGCCCGCACCACAATGCGCCCGCGCCCAGTCATATATGCCGAGCGGATGCCCTCGCGCCCGTGAATGATCCCTCCGGTCGGGAAATCCGGCCCCTTCACGAAGCGCATCAGATCTTCCACCGTCGCGTCGGGATGATCGATGAGGTAGGTGATGCCGTCGCACAGCTCGCGCAGGTTGTGGGGGGGAATGTTGGTTGCCATGCCCACCGCGATGCCCGCCGCGCCGTTCAGCAGCAGATTCGGTAGCCGCGCCGGCAGCACCGTCGGCTCTTGCTCATGCCCGTCATAGTTGGGTTTGAAATCGACGGTGTCTTTCTCGATATCCGCCAGCAATTCTGATGAGATGGCCGCCATGCGCGCCTCGGTGTAGCGCATCGCGGCTGCCGGGTCGTCATCAGGCGAGTTATGCACGAACACGCCATCAGCGAGCAGGAAGTTATGATGCTCATCTACCGTGATATCGTAGACATCCTCCCGCTCGGTAAGAGGGTGGACAGAGATGACGCGAGGGGCAGCGGTTAGCACGGCGAGACCGCCGAGGATTAAACTCCCCGGCTCGGATTTGCAAACCCCTCCGGGCTGGTGGAAATCCGCGTAGGCGGATTTCGTGGCGGAGCGTTCAGGCGCGGTTTCAACCGCCCGCTCCGCATTGAACGGCATGAGCGCGTCATCAGCCGTAAGAAACTCTGCGTCCTTATACGTGCCGTCGCGCAGCATGAAGGGATGATTCGGGGTGCAGCGCAGCTTTGCGCCGTTATCCAGTGTCACTTCGACCAGTTCGGCAGCAGAGCGCGTCACGCGTGCATGACGGCCTTTGCCGACGACGATACGCCCGCTCCGATCTACGCTGTAGACATAAAAGATCTCATCAGACGGCAGCTGTGCCAGTTCTTTGAAAGTGCGCTCAGTGCCATCCAGCAGTTTGATGCGCGTGTCGCCGGTAAAGCAACCGAAGTTGCCTTGGCCGCTTACCAGTGGATAGCGCATATTCCAGGGCTGAGCCATGCGCACCAGCGCGTCATAGACCGAGGCGTCGCCGTGCGGATGGAAATCCTTGAGCACCTCGCCGACGATGCCCGCACACTTGCGGAACGAGCGGTTGGACTGCAAGCCCATGCGCTCCATCGCGTAGAGCACGCGGCGATGCACCGGCTTGAGGCCGTCGCGCACATCGGGCAGCGCGCGGCTGACGATGACGCTCATGGAATAATCGAGATATGCCGTCTGCATCTGATCAATGATGCCGATCGGCTTGACGTTGCCAGCGTTATTGTTTACTCCATCCACCGGAGAGGACTCCTCTTGCTATACTTCTTGAACCTATTCATTATATCACTTCTGCTTGGGATTCTGCGAACCGGAAACGCGCTCTGTGAGCGGCCTCACAGGGATCACGCCTTCTTCTATATATGGAGATGAATAGGAAAGATGGCGTTCCTTGCCCGCTTTGTTGCGGTATCTTCAATCACTTCACACTCGCCTCATCGTCCTCGCGGGCGAACAGCATCTCGAGCCAGCCGAAGAAGAAATTGGCATACGCCGCAGGAATCATGCGTTCGGCTCTGTCACCTGCTTCTGTTGTACGTGCGGTTGCTGCCCTTTCGCCTGGGCATTGCGGATCTGCTCCGCGATGCGCACCTGGCGGGGCGTCGGCGCGTATTCGCGATAGATGCGCTTGCCGATGCGCCAGCCCAGCGCGGCGAAAAGGATGCTGAAGACGAGCATCACCAGTACGGCGCTGAAGATATACCATCCCCCTGCGCCGGCTTTGCTGAAATGCACGAACGAGATGAGCGTGCTGCCCAGGAATCCGGCCAGCAAGAAGCCGAACGTCAGCCCTACCAGGCATCCCAGCGGCCCGCCGTGCGTGGGCCATTCGCCCAACCCATCATCTGGCACAGGGATGCGATCTTCGTCAACTGCCGCGCTCTGTTGTTCCTCAACCTCGGCGGGCGGCGTAAGGTTTGCTGCCGCGAGATCGGGAACCTGAGCATCGCCGGCGCTGGCCGGATTTGGTTCGATGGGAGTGTTTTCGCTATCTGACATGTATCTTTCCTGATTTCTTATTCAGTAGGTTAGCCATTGCAAGGCGGGATGATTCCTTTACGCCGAACAACAGCCCGGAGGGGTTTCTGTTCCGAGCCGGGAGGTTTAACTCCCGGCGGGCGTGCCGGGCGACGAGAGTGCCGCGCGGCGCTCGAAACGCGCCTGCACGGTGTCGAGCGCGTTGACGAAGTCGGCGATGATATCCGCGCTGTTTTCCAAGCCGACCGAGACGCGAATGAGCGTGTCGCTGACCCCGGTGGCCGCGCGGTCGGCGGGCGACATCAGCCGGTGCGAGGTGATGACCGGCAGACTCGCCAGCGTATCGGCATCGCCCAAGCTGCCGGCGCGCATCGCCAGCTTCAGGTGATCCACCACATCGCGGGCGATATACGTGTTGCCCTTCACGGTGAAACTGAGCATGCCACCGAAGCCGCGCAACAGCCGTTGCGCCAGCGCGTGTTGCGGATGCGACGGCAGACCGGGATACATCACGGTTTCTACCAGGGGATGCGCGGCCAGGGCTTCGGCCAATTGCTGCGCGTTCTGACAATGACGCTCCATGCGAAGCTCCAGCGTCTTCATCCCGCGCAAGAGCAAAAACGCTTCCAATGGAGCCATGTTGCCCCCCGCGCCGGCCATGATCGCCCGCACCGGATGCATAATCTCCGTCTTTCCGGAGACCGCACCCGCGATGACATCGCCATGCCCGCTGAGATATTTCGTCGCGCTGTGCGCCACCAGATCACATCCCTGCGCGATGGGCGAGCTGAGATAAGGGCTGGTAAACGTCGCGTCCACCGCCAGCAGCAGGCCGCGCGCATGCGCGAGATCCGCCAGCGCGGGCAGATCCAGCACCACCGTCGTCGGATTCGAGATCGTCTCGGCCCAGAGCATCTTTGTTTGGGGCGTGATGGCGGCAGCGACAGCGGCAAGATCCGTCATATCCACGAAGGTGTGCTGCACGCCCATTTTGGGCAGCACGTTGGTCAGCAGATTATACGTGCCACCATAGACGTTGCGCGTCACCACCAGATGTTCCCCCGCCCCCACAAATGCCGTGATGGCCGCGTGGATGGCCGCCATGCCGGAAGCAAACGCGCATGCGCTCTCAGCGCCTTCCAGCAACGCCAGAGTGCGCTCAAAGGCATCCACCGTCGGGTTGCCCCCGCGCGAATAGCCGAAGCCCGGCACGCGGCGGCTGTTCACATCCTCCATGATGTCGTTATTCTCAAAGTTGAAGCTGGCGGTCTGAAAGATGGGGAATGCAATGGGATCGCTCGCCTGGCCGCTATGAAAATGCGCGCCGTGAATCGCTTTGGTGGAAAACCCCTGCTCGGCCATTGCTCCGCTCCTATAAAAAAAGCGCATGCGAACAGCATACGCTTTGCTGGCAGACTATGCACGTGCTGCTCATGACCTAAGCGCCCATAGGCAATTGAGGTAGCTCTTCATCTGATATTCTACGCCAATTTTTGTCGCATTGCCAGGGGATGAACATTGCGTGAAACCATTCACATACCCAAGCATCTGGGCGAGTTCGCGTGCCATCCAGTATTCACCTTGTTCATCTTCGTGGCGAATGGCGTCAAAGGGACTGCTGGAAGGGTTGGCCGGTAGCTGTGTCATAGCCTTTTCTCCTTGTGCTGAAATGAACGACAGCGCTGGCCCTATCTGTCCCCTGTAGAGTAGCACAAGCACGCAATGTTTTATAGATGGAATAGCGCGAGGCTAATAACTTGCATCACTTGAAAACAGATGAGGTTGGAAGATCTGTTCGTCTGTTTTGTGAGCGATTTTTGGCGCGTGCTGCTTCAGGTAGTGTTCTGTGAGCAACTCGATCCGACCGTGCGCGCATGGAATGAACGCCCTCTTGCCGAGCATGGGGTATCCATTTGTCCTGGTGGATGCGCTGGTCATTCGGGTGCGTGAAGGCGACCATGTGGTGCCACGCAGCGTCTTGGTCGCCACAGGCAGCACCGAGCAGGGCTACCGCGAGATTCTGGGCATGCAGGTGGGAATCAGCGAATCCGAAGCCAGTTGGAGCGACTTCTTTGCCCGGCGGTGTGGACGCAGCTTACAGGGCGTGGACCTCCCTCCCATCACGGATGCGCCCGACCTGCCGACCGCACGCCTCTTGCTCCAGCCATTCCTGACGACCTATCAGCAGCGTGCGCCAGGTGCCTGTGCGAAGCTGGCAACCGCCTTTGACGATATCACGGCGGCATTCGCCTTGCCCGCCCCCTATCGGCTACGGTTACGGACCACCAACAGCCAGGAACGGCTCAATCAGGAATTGCGCCGCCGCGAGCGCATCATTCGCATCTTTGCCAGCACCGCTTCCGCCTTGCTCTTGCTCGGCGCGCTCCTCAGCGAGGATCATGAGCAAGGGGCGACGGGAAAGAGGTATTTCGATAGGGCCACTTACCATTGTTGGAAAGCCCGGCCAGTCCAACAGGCCTTGCCGCTCTTCGCCTAACCGTGCCGCCTACCAGCTACCTCGGCTAATTTACAGCAATTCCTGAGCTTGATCGAGCTGGCGGAGATGTACGCGCCCGTAGAGGGGGATTTCAGCATGCCGCTCGCCTCATGATGAAAGCGCTTACTCGCCTTTCGCGGCGGTGGCTTTCAACTTGTTTTTTACGCCATAGAAGCCGCCCATGTAGCCGAAACCGATGACGAAGGCGAGATCGAGCACCAGAGAGACGATCATCACGCCGATGCTGACGGGAGCCTGTTTGGGCGCGGGACCGCCGAGGCCGGGAGTGTAGAGGCGGCTCAGCAGCGCTGATATCAGTGCCATGATCAATGCCGCCAGCACGCCCGGCGCAACATGCACGCGCTCGCTGCCAGCCTGATAGCCTGCGCCATAGAGGGCGAAGCCCAGGGCGAAAATGCCCACGCACTCCGGCACGGCGAACGCCAGGTTCGTCGCTGGGTTTCCGCTGCCCTGCAACAGCGCCAGTTCAACGAAAATGACGAGCAAGCTAACAATATAATAACCGACGCCGGTGATGGCACCCCACTTGAGCGCGCTGAGCAGGCTGGCAGGCTCGGTGAGCGCTTGCCTCCACGAGCGGCGCGAGGGATTTTCGGGCAAAGGGCCGAGGGCAGACATGGAAACGGATCCTCTCTGAGAATGACTCTTCCCCCTATTATACAGCGTGTCACATCGCTTGCGCCGTCATTCCCCCAAAACGGGGAAGAACTGTCATTCAGTCAATCCCTCTGGCGACATGGGATGCCCATACGCTACGATTCATAGCACAGGCACTTTTCCGCGGAGGAGATCATATCCTGATGACGTTTCAACGCGAGCCGGTACGCGCGCCGGCATTAGCGGGCCGCGCGTGGCTCAACACCCCTGAGCCGCTGACATGGGAGCAGTTGCGCGGCAAGCTCGTTTTGCTCGATTTCTGGACGTATTGCTGCATCAACTG
Source organism: Pseudomonadota bacterium (assembly GCA_021323815.1). Taxonomy (GTDB): domain Bacteria; phylum Chloroflexota; class Ktedonobacteria; order Ktedonobacterales; family JACDGC01; genus JAJPKG01. Next base: position 2,962 of record JAJPKG010000097.1, on the reverse strand, counting down.
CATGCACGTGCTGGACGAGTTGAAAGCCATCGAAGATCATTACGCCGGGCAGCCGCTGGTGGTCATCGGCGTGCATTCCGCGAAATTCGCCAACGAACACGAGATCGACCACGTGCGCGAGGCCATCGGGCGCTATGACATCCATCATCCAGTGGTGGTAGATGAGGACAATCGCCTATGGGATGCCTTCGGCGTGCGCGGCTGGCCTACGCTGGTGCTGGTGGACCCTGCCGGTTATCTGCTGGCGACGGTGTCGGGCGAGGGGCATGGCGCGCAACTCGACGCCGCCATCGGCCAGGCATTGCGCGTGCTGCGCGAGCGCGGCGCGCTGGACGACGCCCCCCTGCCACTGCGCCTGGAATTCGCCGACACGCCCACCACTGCCCTGCGCTATCCCGGCAAGCTCCTGGCGGATGCGCCGCACGACCGGCTCTACATCGCCGACAGCGGCTATCACCGCATCGTCATCACCACGCTTGCGGGCGCGCACGTCGCCACCGTCGGCTCAGGCCACGCGGGCCGCGATGACGGCGACGCAGAAAGCGCGACGTTCAACAATCCGCAGGGAATGGCGCTGAGCGCGGACGGCGGCACGCTGTATGTCGCGGATACGAATAATCATCTGATTCGCGCCATTGACCTGGCGTCATATCGTGTGACGACCATCGCCGGTACCGGCAAACAAAACCGGCTGCGCTTTCCCAGTGGCCCCGCGCTGGTGGTCGCGCTCAATTCGCCTTGGGATCTCGCCTTGCACAATGACACACTGTGGATCGCGATGGCGGGCCAGCACCAGATCTGGGTGCTGGATCTGCCTTCCAGCGAAATGCGCGTGGCAGCAGGGTCCAGCGGCGAGGGGCGGCGCGATGGCACGGGGCGCGACGCCGCTTTCGCCCAGCCCAGCGGTCTCGCCTTGAGTGACGATGGGCGGTTTCTTTACGTGGCAGATAGCGAGATCAGTTGCATCCGCGCCATCGATCTCACCACGCCGGATGCGGTGGTGACAACGCTGGCCGGCGGCGATCTCTTCGATTTCGGCTTGCGCGACGGCACGGGAGACGATGCGCGCTTTCAGCATCCCCTCGGCGTGGCGGCCCCACCTCCTGATCCCTTCCCCAGCAAAGCCGAAGAGGGAGAATGTAGTGCAGGGTATGTTTTCATTGCGGATACGTATAACCACGCTATCCGGCGGCTGGACCCCGTGAGGCGGCAGGTGCAGACAGTGGCGGGTGACGGCAGCGCGGGGATGGCTGACGGCGTGGGGCGCGACGCGCGTTTCTTCGAGCCGGGCGGCATCAGCGCCGCAGGAGATCGCCTCTACGTCGCCGACACCAACAACCACGCCATTCGCGTTGTGGATGCCGCAACAGGAAATGTCACAACACTCCCCTTGGGTGATGTCTGCGCCCCTGGCTTCTGCCTGCCGAACGAATGATGCCTCCTCTATGGGGTGGATTTCCTTTGGTTGCAGCCCAGAAGGGTTCGCACATCTCTGCCGGAAGGTTCAGCCTCCGGCGGCCTTTTGCGAAAATTTCCTCCCGTCCTGTAATATTTGCAGGGCACGATGCGATAGAGTGGGCAAATGCGGCATGAGGAGCAGCGACAGAGATGAATACGCTTCTGGCACAGCAAATCCCCAGCATCGTGGATGTCGATGATTATGCGTGGCTGCGGCGGCACTGCGCGCGACTGGCGCGCGACGACGAGGCCGGGGACGATCTCACCCAGGAAACGCTGGTGGAAGCGTGGCGCAACCGGCACAAACTGACCGATCCGCAGGGGCGGCGCGCATGGCTGGCGGCCATCGCCGGGAACGTCTATCGTCGCTGGCTGCGCAGCTTGCAGCACGACGCGCAGCATCTCACCCGGCTGGATGACGCCAATGCCGCGCTGGAAAACGCCCTGAGCGATGATGATTTCGTGCGCGACCTCGAACGCGACGACCTGGCGACCCTGCTGGACCACGCCCTGGCGCTGCTGCCGGCGGATCTGCGCCAGGCGTTGATCGCGCATTATGTGGAAGACCTGCCGCAAAACGAGATCGCGGCGAAGCTGGGCATCAGCCAGGGGGCGCTGGCCGTGCGCCTGCACCGGGGCCGGCTGCGCTTGCAGCGCATCTTCGCCAACGAATTGCGTGACGAAGCCGCCGTGTTTGGGTTGGATGCCGCCCCTGAGCCAGACTGGCAAGAGACGCGCATGTGGTGCTGCCAGTGTGGTCAGCAGCGCCTGCGCGTGCGCTTCAACCGCGACCTCAATCAATTGCTGGTGCGCTGCCCTGTTTGCGGTCAGCTGATCGAGCATCAAACAGCGGTCATCGCAGGGGCGCGCAGTTTTCATGCTGCGCTCGAACGTGTCATCAAATGGGCCGCTCCCTATTATAGTTCAGCCATCAACACCGGCGCGGCGCTCTGCATGACCTGTGGGCGACCGGCACCACTTCGCTATGGGCTTCCCGCCGAACATCTCATCAATGATGGCACGTTTCCCAACGTGCACCTGGCATGCACCTGCCGGGCCTTCAGCACGTGCAACCTGCCGTTGCTCGCGCTGGGATCTCCAGAGGGGCAGGCGTTCCGGCAAGCCCACCCGCGCATCCGGCTGGCCGGGCAAACGGAAATGGAAGTGGGCGGCATCGATGCGCTGGTGATTACTGCTGCCAGTGTCACTGATGATGCCCGGCTGCATATGGCCATTGCCCGCGATACGTATCGGATTCTCGATATCCGGGCCGGCGGTTAACGCTTCGGACTCTCATACATCAAACCCGCGTTTCTTATCGATGCAGCCGTCCATTGATGCCTGCATTGAGCCACTGTGCGCCTTTTTTGGGAGGAATGGACCATGCGACAACGTGGACTGTGGCGTAACCGCGCCTTTCTTTCGCTGTGGACCGGCGAGACAATATCGTTGATCGGCTCGGCGGTGACCAATTTGGCATTGCCGCTGACGGCGATCTTGCTGT
>JAJPKG010000081.1 GCA_021323815.1 Pseudomonadota bacterium | reverse complement strand
CAGCGGTTCCTCAGCCTCATGGCGGCGGTCGGCAATGATGCCGCTGGCCAGGAGCAGCCCGCCCGGCGTGGTGGCGGCCAGCAGCGCGGGGGCGAGTTCGCCGATGACGCGGGCGATGATGTTGGCGATGACCAGCTGCGCGGGGACGATGGCGCGCACCCCTTGCAACAGCGCCACCGGATCTTCCCCCAGTTCCGGTGGTGCGGGCACCAGCAGCGGCTCGCCCTGTGGTCCCAACCCCAGCGATCCCTGCGTGACGGCGATGCGATCTGCCAGGCCGTTGAGGGCGACGTTTTCCGTTGCCGCGCGCACAGCCACCGTGCTGATGTCACAGGCCAGCGCATGCGAGGCACCCAGTTTCAGCGCCGCAATGGCCAGAATGCCGGAGCCGGTGCCGACATCCAGCACGTCCGCACCAGGCTGCACCACGTCTTCCAACGCTTCCAGGCAGGTGCGCGTGGTCGGGTGCGTGCCCGTGCCGAAGGCCATGCCGGGGTCCAGTGCCAGCACAACGGTGTCGTCAGATTCCGGCGTGTAATCGCGCCAGCTTGGCTTGATGACGATGCGCCGGCCCACGCGGGTGACGTGAAAATGCTCCTTCCAGGCGTTTGCCCAGTCGGCGTCATCCACTGCCCGTGTGGTCATGTCGCCGATGAAGTGCTCGCCTAGACTCTTGAGATGCCACAGCGCCCGGCTGATGCGCGCCAGCGCGCCCTGCGCGTGTTCGTCGTCGGGGATGTAGGCCCGCACGACGGCGGTGGCTCCCGGCAGCGGGCGGTAACGCTGGCCGTCGTCTTCCAGCGCATAGGGTTCTTCGATGGCGACGCCGCTGGCCGCGACCTCGGTGAGCAACTCGCTCACCGGCTCAACGGCCTCAGGATGCGCTGGGACGCTGATCTCAATCCATTGCACGCTCGATCCCTCGCACTTCTCGCTTTGGTTGGGGCGCGGCTGGGGCAGGTGGCGCGGCTTCCGGCAGCGCGGGCTGTTTCGCCTCGTCGGGCGTTGAGCCGTTGCGCTCGAAGGCCGTCACCTTCACCGGCGGCTGAGCGGCGGGAAGGCTGCGCGCGAAGAAATCCGCCACGCGCCGGCAATAGGCTGGGCGGTCGATGAAATATGCGCCGCAGTGTGCCACATCCTCGACGATCCATAATTCCTTCGGCTCGCCTGCCGCTTCGTACAGCCAGATGGCGTGCTGGTAGGGAACGATCTTGTCGCCGGTGCTGTGGATGATAAAAATCGGGCGCGGCGCGAGGTTCCCCACTTCGCGCAGCGGTTCAACCTCAGCAAACCGATAGCCCGCACGCAGATGCAGCAACGGATCGGCCAGCGCCAGAAAGGGTTCGGGCGGCACCATCGGCAGGGCCTGGCGAACCTGCGAGGCCACCACGTCGCGGTGCGTGGCGAAGGGGCTGTCGGCCACCACCGCGCCGACACGCTGATCGCGCGCCGCCCCCATGATGGCGACCGCCGCGCCCATCGAAAAGCCGATGGCCCCGATGGCGGCCTGAGGCGCGCGCCGCGCAACGTACTCCACTGCGCCCAGGAAATCGTCCACCTCGCGATAGCCCAGCGTCACCGGAACGCCACGCTCCATCCCGTGCCCATAGAAATCCATCAGCACCACGCTGTTGCCGGCGCGCCACAGTTGCGCGCTGATCCCCAGCAGATCTGCTTTGCTGCCGCGATAGCCGGCGCAGGCGATGATGACGCGCTCCGCCGTCGGCTGGGGCAACCACCAGCCGCGCACCTCATGCGCGCCGCTGCGGGCGGCGAAGCGGATATCTTCCCAGGGAACATTCAACTCCCAGGGCGTGAAGGTAAATTCCGCCGCCGGATCGTTCGGCTGCGGTTTGGTCAGCATGTGCACAATGTGCTGCGCCCCGGCAAAGACCGCCGCGCCGGCAGCCGCCGCTGTCGCGCCCAGCGCCAGCGTGATGATATCGCCAAATCCCCACTTCATGGGTTTCCCCCGTGTCTGGATGCATCTGCTGTTATTGTATCGCACAACAAGACGCAGGATCGCCTGCATTTCACGTGCCGCCCGCGCGAAACAAGGAACCCAATTGTCCCACGCCTGCCCGGCTCATCAACTATGATGTTCAAAGCGTTCAGCGAAGAAAAGCGGGTGGATGATGTGCGGCAGGGCAATGCAGCACCCGCAGCGTGCGAGGGAAAAGGAATGATCGGCACAGGGCGCTTTGGATGGCACGGCTGGCAGATGATGCTGGTTGTGCTGACAATGGCAACGCTATTGAGCGGCGGTGGCATCATCTTCGGGTTGCCACAGATGCGGCAACAAACCACGACCTCAGAGTGGCACACATTTCGCGATCCGCTGCTGGGCTTCAGCGTGAATTACCCGGCAGCGTGGCAGATAACAACGGATCAGAACGGCAGCCACGCGAGTTTCATTGACGCGGCGAGCGGCACGGTCATCAGCCCGGTGGCGCAGGTGACGCAGCAGACGGCGTCGCAGGTGATGGCGCGCGTGCCTTCCGGCGCAACTGATTTGCGCTTGCGTACAATCCATGGCTATCAGGCGGTGGATTTCGCGCTGCCCAGCATCCCGCAGCCAACAACCGATCCATTCGCCGCGACGGCGCACCAACGCGGGCGCATGCTGCTGCTGGCGCAGCCCAACACGGCAGGCACAACGAACGTGTTTATGCTGCTGCTGACGCAGACAATGGACGCCGTACATCCGGTCGGCGCGCAACTGATGACCGGTGCCGACAGCACCTTCGACGGCATGGCGTCATCGTTTGTGCCACCGGCCTCGCGCCAGCCGGCCCAGGAAAGCGGCCTGGCCGATCCCGATCAGGCGACGGGCACCACCATGCGCGTCTGCGACATGGTGTGCTGGGCCGACGCCAACTGGAACTTCGGCAATTATTGGGACACGTATACCGTGCCGGAAGGCGGATGGCAACCCTACTTCGGCTGCACGCCCTTCATTGCCCGTGCCCTGACGAAATCGGGTTTGATGCCCGGCTTGCAGGAAGGCGGCGTGCATGGCGGGGGTAGCCCCTCGCCGGACTGGGCCGCGCTGGCCTACGGCAATTATCCCATCCGCTTCGGCAACAACACCAGCGCCACCCAGTACAATCTCAACTGGACCGGCACGCGCGGCTCAACGGGCACCGGCGGGCAACTCTATCCCGAAGACGGCCTGTATGAATATCTGGTGGATAGCGGCATCGGCCAGCCCATCGGCGAAAACGTGTGGGAAGCCAAACCCGGCGATATCGTGTTTCTGGATCGCTCGCATCAGCCCGGCCCCGGCTATCGCCACCATCTGATGATCATCACCAGCATCTTTTATGATGGCTGGACCGGTCACGGGGCGTATCCCACGCGCGGGTATGAGGCGCTGCTGGACGGCCACAACGCGGCGGCTTATCACGACCGCATGGCGAGCTGGGTTGAGCCGTATTTCGGCTTCCCCTCGTTCGAGATCGTGCACATCCGTGGGCTGCGACACGACATCTTTGTCACGCCCTATCTGAACTACACTGGTTCGTGGCGCAGCGGCATGGATAGCGTCAACGTGCCGATGATCTACACCGGCACAACCACCAAATGGGGGGCGACGACGCGCTGGGCGAAATACACGATCTCCGCGCCAACCACCTGCGGCATCGACATCTACGTTCCCGCGACGCACGCGACGGCGCACCCGATGTATATCGTCATCAAGACCAGCGATGGCAGGTGGTGGCCGCGCACCGTCTATGAAACCAGCACGCCGGCTTTCGTCTTTCTCTACACGAAGGATCACCTGTCGCGCCCGCCGGTTGAGGTGGCGGCGGCAAACATGGATGGCTCAAACAGCCATCAACTCGGCCTGGGCAACTACGTCTATTTCTATTGCTGAGGTGCTCACGAT
>JAJPKG010000071.1 GCA_021323815.1 Pseudomonadota bacterium | reverse complement strand
CTTTTTCCTTCTTCGCGTTTCTTCGCTCTCTTCGCATGCGTGACGTTCCGTCCTTATTTCCTCAAGTTTTGCTAGCGGCTGGCCAGGCGCGGAATAGCCCTGGGCGCGAGAAAGCGCAGCACATAGAGCAGGCGCGGCACAACGCCGGGAAAAACTTCGCGCTGCTGCCGCTGGATGCCGCGAATGAATTGCGCCATGACGAAATCAGGATCATACGTCATGCGGTCCGGCAGTGATGAGCGCGGTGCCGAGCCGTAGTGAGCGGATTCAAGAATGGGCGTGCGGGCGAAGAAGGGATAGATGGTGGTGACATGGATGTTATAGGGTTGCAGTTCATTTGCCAGCGCCTCGCCGAACCCGCGCAAACCAAATTTTGCCGTCGAATAGGGGACAATATGAGGCGTTCCGATGAGACCCGCCACCGATGAGACGTTGGCGATATGCCCGCTGCGCCGCTGCATCATCCCCGGCAGGAAACGATAGGTCAGGCGCATCGGTGCCAGCAGGTTGATCGCCATCAACTGTTCCCAGCGATCTTGTGGGGTTTCGGCAAAGAGGCCCGACATGCCAATGCCCGCGTTGTTCACCAGGATGTCCACCTGCGGCGTGAGCGCCGTCACCTGCCGATAGAGCGCCTCGCATCCCTCATCGCTGCTGAGGTCGCTTGCCACATAGCCCAGGATATTGTCGGCACGCCCTTCGATGCCGGCTTCTTTCATCACCCTGGCTGCGGTCGCTTGCAAAGCCTCGCGGTCCACATCGGCCAGCACCAAACGGCTGCCGGCGCGCAGAAATCGCCGGATCATGGCCTGACCGAAGCCGCCGCCCGCGCCGGTGATGACCACGATTTTCCCATTCAGATCGGTCCGCATCGCTCTCTCGCTCCTTTGCGCCCGCAATCATCTCTCAATTGTCTGCATGCCTGGCTTTCAGTCTATCATCAATTGAAGCCGCGTTCAACGCGGCATTGAACTTCGTTCTAGAGCCACGAAAGGAATCACCACTGCACGTCTGTCATCGCGTGCCGCGCGGTCACAGGGTGGGCCAGCACCAGGCTGGCAACGCGGGCGAAACGGGCGGGATCGCCACTCGTCCAGAACTCGACGGGGACGGATGGAGGCGTGGCGGCGAGCAGCTCGCGGCTGGCGAGGACGTGGCGCGTCTGGCGGGCGACGGCGGCACCAGAGTCGATGACGGCGACAGTGGGACCGGCGACGCGCTCCACTGGTTCGCGCAGGGCGGGGAAATGCGTGCAGCCCAACACGACCACATCCGCGCCGGCGTTGAGGGCGGGGCCGAGGTAGTTGCGCAACACGGCTTCCGGCTCTGGTCCTGTGAGGATGCCCGCCTCGACCAGCTCCACCAGACCGGGACAAGCGACGGAAATGACCTGCACCCCGCTGGCAAAGGTATCGATCAGCGAGTGGGTGAAGCGGTCGTTGATGGCGCGGGCGGTGGCGGCGAGGATGATCTTGCCGGAACGCGTCAGCGCGGCAGCAGGCTTGACCGCTGGCACGACCACCACGATGGGGATCTCTGGAAACGCTGCCCGCAATACTTCACGGGCCGAGACGGACGCGGAATTGCACGCGACGACGATGGCTTTCACATCGCGCGCCACCAGCCAGCGGGCGGCAGCCAGCGCCAGGGCGCGCACTTCGTGTTCGGGGCGCGGGCCATACGGGCAATTTGCGTCGTCGCCGAAATAGATGAAGCGCTCGGTGGGCAATTCGCGCAACAACTCGCGCAAAATGGTCAAACCGCCGATGCCGGAATCAAAGACGCCGATGGGGCGGGAATCGCTCGCCATGCGGGGTGAACGCTCCTGAGTTTATTGGCATTGACACTCGGAACATACGCCGAAAATCTCGATGCGGTGCTGCGCCAGGGCGAAACCGTTGTCGCGCGCCACCTCAGCGATCTGTTGCATGGGCAGGCAGCAAGCGATCTCCACAACCTTGTGGCAGACCGAGCAGGTGAGGTGATGGTGATGCGCGCCGGGGGCGACGGCATGATAGCGTTCCGTGCCATCAGCGAAGGCGATGCGGTCCAGCATGCCCAGGCGCACCAGCAGATCCACCATGCGGAAGGTGGTGGCGCGACCTACCCCGGCATCGCGCTGGCGGGCATCATGCCAGAGATCGTCAATGGCGAAGTCGCGCTCTTCCGCCGCACGGGTGGCGATGGCGGCGGCAATAGCCTGGCGCGGTCGCGTGGTGCGCTTGTCAAGCTGCGCCAGGGCATGCAAAATATGCTCAGCGGTCAGTGTAGGGGTGTCGGTCATGCGATTCTGCTCCTGCACTGAGTATATCACCTCAGTGCGGGAACATGGAAACAGTTCAAAGCTGCGCCGGGCCGCCTATCAGCCAACATGAGTCGCCGGCTTATCCGGCGCGTTCAACCAGTTCAGCCAGCGTGTGCTTATCCATTACCATGAGGATGGCGGCATCGACCTCCTGCGAGATCGCGTCAAATGCGCGGCGCAAGGCGGGATGGAGCGTGGGACCGCTGGTTGGCTCAAGGGGAATGGTGTTTTCGGCAGGGCAGCCTTGCAGCGCGCGATACACAGCGCCCAGCGTGATCTCCTGCGGCTGCCGCGCCAGGCGATAGCCGCCCACGCGCCCTTCGCGCGCTTCCACAAGGCCGGCGCGCGCCAGCGGAGCCAGCAAACGGCGCAAAAAGACCGCGTGCGCCCCCACTTTATCCGCCAGGTTGGCGCTGGGGCAGATGTCTTCGCTGTGTGCCAGCATGACAAGGGTTTGCACGGCAACGGCGAACCACCCCGGACTCACCGGCCCAAAGCGCGACGGCATCAGCTGCGACATACATCGTTTCTCCTCACCAGAAAGTGTATCACATAGCCGTACAGTTCGGCCTCCACCAAAACTCGTTGCGCCATTTCAGCCGATTTGCGGTATGATCAGGGACGGGACCGTAGCGCTTGCTGCGCCGCCTGTTTACCGTGATCTCGTCGCAAAGGAGCGCCGCCCTGGCATGCCTGACCGTTTCAAGCGCGGCCTGTTGCTCGTTGTCGTCTTTCTTTCTGGAATGACCTCGCTGGCCGTCGAACTTTCCGCCTCGCGCCTGCTGGCACCCTATTTCGGCACCTCGCTGTTCATCTGGGCCAACCTCATTGGCATGGAGCTGGTGTTCCTCACCATCGGCTATTCTCTCGGCGGGCGCTGGGCGGATCGCCATCCCAGCGCCGTGCGGCTCTATACCATTGTTGCCGTCGCGGGCACACTCACCGCCCTGGTGCCGGTGCTGGCGCATCCCATCCTGGGCCTGTCACTCAACGCCTTCGCCAACCTGGATGTCGGCGCGTTCATCGGCTCGCTGATGGGGGTGAACCTGTTGCTGGCTGTGCCGGTGATTTTGCTGGGGATGGTCACGCCCTTCGCCATCCGGCTGGAGATCACCAAACTGGACAAAGCGGGCAAGACGGCGGGACACATCTACGCGCTTTCGACGGTTGGCAGCATCATCGGCACCTTCGCGCCAGTCTTCATCTTCATTCCCACCATTGGCACGGCGCGCACCTTCGTCACCTTCGGCGTGGTGCTGTTTCTGGGCGCGCTGGTGGGGTTGATCTTGAGCGGCGCGCGCGCGCCCCTTTCACGCGTGGCGCTGCCCATGACCGTGCTGCTGAGCCTGAGCATCATCGGCGTGGCGCTGCCGACACCGATCAAGCCCGGCTATGGCGGCCAACTGGTGACGGAGAAAGAATCGCTCTATAACTACATTCAGGTTGTGAAAAGCAATGGCTGGTATGAGCTGGTGCTGAATGAGGGCCAGGCGATCCACTCGCTCTATAATCCAGCATATAACGTCACCGGCGGCGAATGGGAATATTTCCTGGCCGCGCCGTTGTTCAACACGCCACCATACCGCACGTCGGATCTGCATAGCGCGTGCGTCATCGGCCTGGGCGCGGGCAGCATCCCGCGCAACATCGACAACACCTATGGCGCAATCCCGATAGATGGCGTCGAGATCGATCCGGAGATCGTGGCGCTGGGGCGGCACTATTTCGATATGAACGAGCCGAATCTGCGCGTCATCGTGCAAGATGGACGCTTTTTCCTGGCGCTGACGCACAAAAAGTATGATCTCATCGCCATCGACGCCTATCAGCAGCCCTATATTCCCTTTCAACTAACGACCAAAGAATTCTTTCAATTGACGCGCACCCACCTGACGCCGCGTGGCGTGGTGGCGATTAACGCCGGGCGCGCGGGGAATGATTTTCGCCTGGTGGATGCGCTGGCCACCACCATGCACGCCGTTTTTAAAAACGTCTTCGTCTATAACGTCGTCGGGGAGGCCAACAGCATCATTGTGGGGATGAATGACGATGCCGCCCAGATCACTGATCTGGGCATCAACGCCACATCGCTCACCCAACCGGATCTGCAAGCCCTGGCGCAGAGCGTATTGTCGCCCGCCAGCAACCTGCGCCTGGGCGCGACCAACGGTTTGCTGCTCACCGACGACCGCGCCCCCGTCGAAACCATCATCGACCAGATCATCCTCGGCTACATCCGCAATGACAGCAGCGGGGGATGAGGGACTTTTCTCGATTTCCTTCCCTTCACCGTTCCCGCCGAAACTGGCACCGCGCATGCAGGGATGCTTGCAGCGCAATCAGCTTTGCGCGGCAAAGGAGGGAACAGCATGGATCGATGTCTTTGCTGTGGTCTGCCCAAAGAATCCGTGAATGGCGTGCCGCACTGCAACTGCACTTTTGAGACGCGCAGCAGCATGGATGGCAAGCCGATGCAGTGGTGTGTGACTCACCAGCGCGCGGTGCTGGATTATGGGATGCCCGCGATCGTTGAAAATCCAGCGCATGATGATTTCCCCGCAGAACCGACGGCGCTGTGAGTCACCTGAACGAAATCGCCGCCCGGAATCGCTTCTGTGGCGGCGCTTTTTCTATTGGTGATGCTCGCTCTCAGGGCGAATCGGTCGTAGCGGCGGTGGTTGAGTCTGAGCCAGCCATGCCGCAGGACGCCGCCTTCACCGAAGAAATGCCCATGAGTGAGGCCGCACCCGCGAGATCGCTTTGAGCGATCTCGCCTCTCTAGCTTTGCTGGGGTGAGGTGAGTGGGCGCGTCGAATGCACCGTCGCACTGGCTTGGCCGTCGCGCAGGCGCAAGGTGACAGCTTCCGGCGGGGTGACATCACTGATGGAAACGACGGGCGCGCCGTCACGGTCGCGCGTGATGGCGGCGTAGCCACGCGCCATCGTCAGCAGCGGGCTGAGGGATTGCAGGCGCAAGGCCGCGCCACTGAGGCGTTCCTGTTCCATCGCCAGCCGATGCGCCATCTGGCGGCGCAGGACGGCAACGGCATCGGCCAGCCTGCGCCGCGCTTGCTGGTGCTGCACGCGGGGATGCTCGCGTTGCAGTTGGCGCAACGCGGTAGCAAGGGCATCACGCTCTTGATCCAGCTGGTCATGGATGGCGCTCAGCAGGCGCATCCGGTTGTCATCCAACAAAGCGCGCAGCCCGGTGATGTCGGGCGAGACGGCGACGGCGGCGGCGGTGGGCGTGGCCGCGCGATAATCGGCCACGAAATCGGCGATGGTGAAGTCGGTTTCGTGGCCGATGCCGGTGACGGTGGGAATGCGCGAGTTGGCGATGGCCAGCGCGACCGAGCGATCATTGAACGCCCAGAGATCTTCAATGGAGCCGCCGCCGCGCGCGATGATGATGACATCCGCTTCGGTATGCTGGTTCAACCAGGCGAGCGCCTGCACGATCTGCTGGGGCGCTTTGTCGCCCTGCACCAGCGTGGGGGCCAGCACCACGCGCGCCAGGGGCCAGCGCAGCCGCAGCGTGCGAATGATGTCGCGCAACGCCGCCGCATCCGCTGAGGTGACCAGGCCGATGGTGGCGGGGCTGACGGGGATGGGACGCTTGCGCCCCGCATCGAACAGGCCCAGCGCTTCCAATTCCTCTTTGAGCGCAAGAAACCGCTGATAGAGCACGCCCACGCCGACATCTTCGATCTGATCGACCATGAATTGCATGTCGCCGCGTGGCGGGTAAAAGCTCATGCGGCCATGCGCGAAGATCTCTTGCCCCGGCGTGAGGCGCGGCATGCCGAAATTGCGCTGGCGATAGATGACGCAGCGCAACAAGCCCTCGTCATCTTTTAGACTGAAGTACCAGTGGCCCGATGCCGCCTGGGTGAATTGTGATACCTCGCCACGCACCCACAGATCGTGCAACTGCTCGTCACATTCCAAGATCTCGCGCAGATAGCGCACCACCGCGCCCACGCTATAAAATTGCATCGCCGCCTGAATGGCCATCGCTCACGCTCACTTTCCTTAGGACAAGCTTATCATATGAGCGATCTCTTGTCATGGTTGGGGTGTGCGGGTACCAGTACTAAGCGAACGGGCAGGTTCCTCTGGTGCAGCTTGAGATGCTGCGATCTCTACGTTAGAATAAGCAGTGGAGGTGTATGAGGCCCGGTGGCCTTCGCCGTCTTCAAAACGGTTGGGATGCCGCCCGGCGCGGCATCCGGTGGGTTCGACTCCTATACACCTCTGCCAGGAATAGCCTCACCTCATCGCGCATGCTTG
>JAJPKG010000184.1 GCA_021323815.1 Pseudomonadota bacterium | reverse complement strand
GCTTACCAGCCAGACTCACACCTGACTGGCAGCGGCACCTCTGTCCCCAAGCGTTGCACCAGTTCGCGACTGGCCTGTTTCCCTGTGCCCCAGGGTACAGCAAGGAGATATACGATGAAGTCCGATCACCCGCTAGGGAGACAGTGCTTCGGCTGTGCGCCTCTCTTCGCCAGACTTCGTTCCAAAGTATAGCACAGAATCAACCAGAATACCCCCTCTGGTTACAACCTTTGCCTGCCCTTGCATCCGCATGGCCTCAAGGCACAGCGGCTTTACGGGCTTCGTGTAATGCAGTTTTACATAATAGCACGACACTGCGTGGCACGCACGCCAGGGGCTGCCCCCCTGGCGCTCCCACGTGGCGATGATCTCGCCCCACGCGATCCCTTCCCCCGCGCAGCCCCGGAGGGGGTTTCTGTTTCGAGCCGGGAGATTCTATCTCCCGGCGGACATGCCACCCGCTGTATTGCTCCCGGCCCGCCTCATCCCCCGCGCAGCCCCGGAGGGGATTTCTGTTCCGAGCTGGGAGATTCTATCTCCCGGCGTTCTCACCACGCGGGAATATCCCTCAGCGCTCCCCTACTTCCGCTGATACACGTGAATGGCGCGCTTATCAGCCGAAAGGACGGCTTCATGCAGCGCCTCGCTGAGCGTGGGGTGCGGGTGAATCGTGTTGATGATCTCTTCCGTCGTCAGCTCGCCGCGCATCGCCAGCGTATATTCGGTGATGAGGTTGGTGGCGTCGGGGCCAATGATGGAAGCGCCCAGAATCTCTCCATACGACCCGACGATGACCTTGATGAAGCCCTCGGTTTCGCCGCTGGCCAGCGCCTTGCCGTTGCCCACCCAGGGCATGGTGCCCACCTTCACACCGGGATCTTGCTCGCGCGCCTGCGCTTCCGTCAGCCCGACCGAAGCGATTTCAGGGAAGGTATACACCGGGCGAGGGAAAGCGTCATAGCTCATGCGCGCCTCGTGGCCCGTTGCGTTCTCGGCGGCAACTTCGCCTTCGGCCATTGCCACATGCGCCAGTTGCGTCTTGCCCGACAGATCGCCAATGGCATAGATGCCCGGCAAGCTCGTTTCCATCTTCTCGTTGACCACCACGCGGTTGCGGTCCATTGCCAGCCCGCGATCAATCAGCCCCTTGATGCCTTCGGGATTCGGCGAGCGGCCCACCGCGACCAACACGTATTCGCCGCTGAACGTCACTTGCCCGTTGGGACCGGTGGCGGTGACGGTCTTTTGCCCGTTAGCGTCACCGATGCTTTCGACCTTCGTATTCAGATGGATGTCGATGCCGCGCTTCTTGAAGATCTTTTCCAGTTGCTTGACCACTTCCGGCTCTTCATAGGCGATCATGCTGGGTAACATCTCAATGATCGTCACTTTGCTGCCCAGCGCGTTGAACAGGCACGCCAGTTCCACCGCGATGACGCCGCCGCCGATGCAGATCAAACTTTCCGGCACTTTTTGCAGATCCAGCGCCTCGGTGCTGAAGATGACGTTGTGGCCGTCGATGCCGGGGAACGGTGGCTTGGCGGTGACCGACCCCTGTGCCAGGATAATCTTCTGCGTTTTCAGCGCCTTGCGCGTGCCCTCAGGCTGATCAACAGTCACCACGCCGGGTTCGTCCACCACGCCGCGCCCATTGACAATGGTGACGCCGTTGGCTTTCAGCAATTGCGCGACGCCGCTGGTGAGTTGCTTCACCACCTTGTTTTTGTGCGCGACGGCGGAGGCCATATCAAATCCCGGCTTCTGCGCCATGATGCCCAGCTCGGCCATCGTGTCGAACTTGCGATATTCATCAGCAATGTGCAGCAGCGCCTTCGACGGGATGCAGCCAACGTTCAAGCACGTGCCGCCGATGTATTGCTTTTCGACGATGGCAACCTTTGCGCCAAGCTGCGCCGCGCGGATGGCAGCGACATAGCCGCCCGGCCCCGCGCCGATGACGACGATATCATACGTCTCTTCCACTGCCGGTGCCAGCGCCGTGTTCATCGTATCTGACGAGGTAGACATGACCAAAAATGCTCCTCAGGGTGTGTGATTGGTATGCAGTAGCGCGGTTTTGGCTTCGTAGGGGCGCGATTCATCGCGCCCGATTGCCCGCCAGTCGATCACATTGCCAGGATTCCGTAGGGGCAATGGCATGCCTCGCCCGCCTTCGCCAAAAACGCTGCTTGTGTCCCTGACAGTGTACCACGCGGCAACATGATGTCCTATGCATCGTCTCACCGTCTCAAGATCTCAGAGACGCTCTGCTGAAGCCAGGAGAGATGAAGTCCAATCCATACCCATAACCGTCATAGACCGCCAACTGAAAAGCGATGCCGCCCATGACGCTTTCCATCACAGACGGCAACAAGGAAAAGGATGTTAGGCGACGCGGCGCAGGGGCACCGGCGCGTTGCTGGTGCGCGCCGGTTGCGTGTGGTCGGCGAATTCGAAGCGTTCCAACGCCTGGGTGAGATTGGTCGCCAGGGCGCTGAGTTCTTGCGTAGTGGTCGCGGTCTCGGCCACCTGAGCGGTCATCTCTTCGGTGGCGGCAGAGACCTCCTCGGCGGAGGCGCTGTTTTCCTCGCTGACGCTGGCGACATTGGCGATGGCCGCGTTGACGCGCTGGGCTTGTTCGGCCATCGCTTGCGCCTGCACGCGAGCCTCTTGCGCGCGCTGCACGCCCTGTTCCACCTGGTTGACGCCACGCTCCATCACTTCCACCGCCTGGGTTGTCTCGGTCTGCGTCTCGCGGATGATGGCGCCGATCTCTTTGGTGGACTGCGCCGAGCGTTCGGCCAGCTTGCGCACCTCGTCGGCCACCACCGCGAAGCCGCGCCCATGCTCGCCCGCCCGCGCCGCCTCGATGGCCGCGTTCAGCGCCAGCAGATTCGTCTGCTCAGCGATCTCGTCAATCGTCTGCACGATCTGCCCGATCTCTTGCGACCGCGAGCCGAGCGTGCGCACGCATTCCGCCGTCTGAGCGACGCTGTTCTTCAGTTCATCCATCGCCGTCATGGTCTCGCGTGCCTGGGTCTCCAGCGTCAGGCTGGTGCGCGTCAGATCTTCGAGATCGCTCGACGCCCGCAGCAACTGGGTGGTTTGTTCCTGAGTCCCCTGCGACACCTGCTGGATTGTGCCGGCCACCTGCTGGATGGCGCTGCCGGCCTGCTGCGACGACTCCGCAATGTGGGCGGCGGAATCAGTCACGGTCTCGCTCATGTCTTTGACCTGTGAAAGCAACTGGCGCAGGCTGGTCAGCATGGCATCCAGCGCCAGAGTAAGCTGGCCGATGGCATCTTTGCCGCCATAGTGTTTCACCACGTCATCAATCGGTGCCAGGCATCCCTGCGCAATGCCGGCGGTGATGGCAGACAGGCGTTGCAGTGGCGCGCTGATGTGCGGGACCATGACGCGGCCCATCACCAGCGAGATGGCGAAGACAGCGACGATAAAGCCGACGATCAGCCACAGCACGCGGGCGTAGGTCGCGGCAAGCTGGTTGTTGACGGCGGCGCTTTCGTTCACGGTGTAGGTGTTGAGTTGTTCCAACGTTGTGGACATCGTCTTCCCTTGCGGTACCCACTGTCTTTGCACCAGAGCCAGCACTTGCAAATTGGCGGCGTTCGTCTTCTGCGCCAGCAGATTTTCGCTCTGGCTCAATGTCGCCACCCAGGGTTGGGCGGCTTGCTGATAGGCGGAAAGCATTTGCTGTTCGTCGGCATTGAGCGCCAGCGATTGATAGTGCGCGATCATGCTTTCGCGCTGCTGCTCAAGGCTGGCGGCATCATCAAGATATGACTGCACCTGTGACTCATCGGTGAAGGCATATCCCAGCGCACTGTAAATGTCCGTTTCAATCTTTAGTCGCATGCGCCGTAGGTCAGAAACAGCAGAGAGCTTGGGAATGCTCTGGTTGACGATGTTCGCGGCCTGTCCTTGCACCTGATTCACCGACCAGATGCCGAACAAACCGATGATCAGCGCCAGCAAGCTCAACAGAAAAAAACTGCCGTAAAGCTTGGTGGAAAGCTGAATGTTGCGCAGTTTGAAGCCGCCCTCCTGGGCGGTTGCGGATGGAGACATGGGAATCATCCTTTCATGTGGTGAGGGTGAGCGTGTTTCTCCTATCTGCATCGGCAGGAGCATTCCATTTCAGCAGGCGTTGCAGCAAGGAAAGGTCAGGCGGCTTGCAATGATGGTTCATCATCGGCCAGAGCGGCATGAAACGCGACGACTTGATTGCGCCCGCCATGCTTGGCGGCATAGAGCGCGAGATCGGCAGCTTTGAGCAAGGCCGCGGGTTGGGTGGCATGCCGGGGGCAGGTGGCACAGCCGAGCGAAGCCGTGACCGGCAGCCCACCGGTGCTCTCGCGCGCCGGCACGCGGGCGGCAGCGATGGCAGCGCGCACGCGCTCGGCGATCTGAACGGCTTCAGCCAGGTCCGCACCGGGGATGATCACGCAAAATTCCTCGCCGCCATAGCGCGCGGCGATATCTTGCGCCCGCACCGCGCTCTGAATGGCGCGAGCGACAGCTTGCAGCGCCCGGTCGCCCACCGCATGGCCATACGTTTCGTTGAAACGGCGGAAATGATCGACATCCAGCATAATGACACTGACCAGTCGCTCATGGCCCTCAGCTTCACCCAGGGCGTCGTGCAGCGCCTGCTGCATGGCGCGGTGATTGCGCAGGCCGGTGAGTGGATCGGTATAGGCGAGTTGCTGCGCCTCGGCGTAAAGATGCGCCCGGTGCAAGGCAGTGGCGATCTCATCGGCGACGGCATACAAGAATTCTTGATCAACATCTTCCCATCCTGCCGTTTGACCGGGAGCATAGCCGATGGTCAGCGCGCCGAATGGATCGCCGTCCAGGCGCAAGGGGACATAAGCCATCGTGTGCATCAGTTGAGGGGCATCTTCATCGTCATTGGGCAACGGCAAAGGGGACCTGTTAAAGATCGCCTCGCCGGTGGCGATGACACGCAACGTGAGCAAGGGGGCATCAGGGACGATGACCGACTGCGTCATCAGGGTTTTGATCTGCTCAGCCTGTTCCTGAGGAACGCCGGCATCCATGCGTGAAAAGAGCGTGCGCGCATAGCCGGGGCGCTGCTCGTCACGCACGACGATGGCGCAATTCGGCACGCCCAACCCGTTCACCAGCGTCGTCACCGCCGCTTCGGCCACCTGCTGTTCATTCAGTGCCGGAGCACAGGCATGGGCCAGGGTACGCAAGATCTCAGCATGGCGCGTGGTGCGATATTCCGTGCTGATATCACGCACCACGCCTAACACTCCCGCAAGATAGCCGTGCGCGCCAAGCAGAGGCGTCGCTTCCATCTGAACGATCGCCTGTGAGCCGTCGGCACGCACCAGGTGATATGTTTCAGGGGAAACCACTTCGCCATACAAGGCGCGCTCAACCGGATAGTGCGCGGGCGGCACGGGGGCACCTTGCAAGGTCAACAGGCGGAATGAAGCATGCTCTGTTGCCTGCCGCTCGGCCAGGGAACTGGGGCCGATGATGGCCGTGCAGGCATCATTGCGTCGCAGTTCTTTCCCGTTCATATCAAACAGGGCCAGGCCCTCGTGAACCGTGCTGAAAATGAGAGCGAGTTCGCTGCGCGTATGCTCGCTTTCATCCAACGCCGTTGCCAGCGCCTCGCGCTGCGAATCCATCTCCTCGTTTTGCATCTGCACTTCTTCCACCAACTCGCCCAGTTCCGCCTGATCCTTTTCCATGCGCCGGTGCGCCTGGTGGATGACGTGCGTCACCCCCGCGCCCAGGCCGGCGAGCAGCAACAAGGCGATGCCACTCACGACGACCAGCACCGTGATGATGGTGGTGCGCAACAACGAAGCTTGATAGCGCGCGACAGCGATAGCGTTCGTTTCATTGGTTTCCAGCATGGTCAGTTGATCAGCAAGATGCAGCGCCTGGATACGAAAAGGACCGTTGGCCAGATCCCGCGCGTCGCCAAGAGTGGCCTGCGTGTGCAGCGAGATATCGAGCGCATACTGATCCTGGCTGGCGCGCCAGGCAGAAAGTGCCGCCGCGAGCGAAGAAGGGACACCACCGGCGATGGCACCGTAATGATTGACAGCAGCATAGAGATCGTTCACATCGCTTTCTATGCGTTGCATCACGGCGATAAAATTGACAGCATCGGTTTCCAGCAATACCTGGTTGTCATCGCGCTCAACAATCAGCAAGGCAGCGCGCGCATCGGCAATCGCCTGCACACGTGGAATGGCCCCGTCGGTAATGGCTTCCAGCCGCTGTTGTGTTCGCTGCACGCCCCAAATGCCCAAACTGCTCAAACCCAGCGCCAGCACCAACACGGCCAAGAACACGCTGATCAACAGGCGGCGGGGCTTGCCGGCGGAAAGCGGCGTGCTGACGAGCAAGGGAGCAGGCATGGAACGCGCCCTCCATCAGATGAATAAAGAGGATCTTGCTTATCACATCGGCTGGGGTGTGCAGAAAATTGACGGTCAAAAACGCGCTGCAAACGGGACAAAAAAGAGTCGCCGGATTTTCGATCCGGCGACCTGTAACAGGAAAAAGCGCGGTTGTGTTAATGAGCGTTGGCTTTCGCGGAACGCTCTCGCAGGCTGGCCTCGCGCATGGCCGCTTCGATGGCGCGCAACTGGTTGAGGTCCAGCAGTTCCAGCGTGTAGCGGCTGACGCTGCGCTGGCCCGGCGGCAGATATTCGGGGTGGGTCAGCAGGAAGCCAACCACCACGTTTTCCAGTTCCTGGCGCGCGGCCTCATAGTGCGCGTACCAATCGGTTTGGCCTAACTCAGCGTCACGGCGCAACAAGCTGAGGCTGTCATAAGCCGGTGTATAGCCCCCACTGGGGACGGGTGTGGAGCGTTCGATGCCGGCGACACGCGGCGCATGACCGTTGCCATTGGCTGCATACCCGTTGCCATTCGCCAGCGCCGGCGCATACCCGTTGCCGTTGTGGCCGTTGCCATTGGCATAGACCGGCTGCGACGAGGCAACGACATGACCGTAAACGACGGGCGCGTTGTCGCGGTCGAGATCATTGGTGCTGGCTGCCAGCAACGCTGCGGCGGGCACTTCCGGCGCGGTCTCGGCCAGAGCTTTTTCCGTGATGGCAGGGGCTGGCGCGGCGCGCTGCTGCAACGGCACATCCTTCAAGAAGAAGGTCACGATGACCAGCGCCCCTGCTACGCCCAGCGAAACGTAAAAGGCATCTTGAATGCCGACGGCCAGCGCCTGGCGGGCGGCATCGAAGACCTGTGCCATCAGCGTCGTGACTTGCTGCGTAATGTTCGCCACAACGACATCATGCGACGGTCCCGGCGGCACCTGCGAGGTCGCGCCTTGAACCACCTGCTGGGTGATGCTGTTGCGCAGACCGGCACTGACCAACACCGACTGATTTGTGGCGGCGGCGAGCACCTGTGGCGGCAATTGCTGCGCGCCGGCGGGCAGGCGATTGGCGATCTCGCTGGACATGGTGTTGTTGATGACCGTGCCCAGCACCGCCGTGCCCAGTGTTGCACCCAACGAGCGCAGATATGTCACCGCCGCTGTGCCGACGCCGAGCTGGTTGCGCGGAATGGCATTTTGCACGGCAAGGGTCATCACCGGCTGAAGCATGCCCATGCCCAGACCCACGACAATCATGAAGAGCGTGACCTGGGTGGTGGTGGTGCTCAGCCCCATCTGTGACAGCAGATACATTCCCACGACCAGGACGCAGGCACCGATGATGGAGAGGAACTGATAGCGCCCGATGCGCGAGATCAGCAGACCAACCAGCGTGCCGCCGATGGCCATCGTCACCACCAGCGGCGTCGTCACCAGGCCGCTGTTCGTCGCCGGCTGCTGCATGACGCCCTGCACAAACAGCGGCAGATAAATGGCCGAGGCAAAGAGCGCCGCGCCAACCAGCAACGCCACCAGCGCGCCGGCGGCGAAGATCTGATTGCGAAACAGCTTCAAGGGCAGGATGGGTTCTTTGGCGAACATCTCGATGACGACGAACGCGACATACAGCACACCTGAGGCCGCCAGAATGCTGATGGTGTGAACATCATCCCACGGATACGTCGTGCCGCCCCAGGTCAGGCCCAGCAGCAGACAGATCGTCGCGCCTGCTGCGGTCAGCGCGCCGCCAAAATCGATGCGTTGGATGGCCGCGCGTCCGCGCAAGGCGGTGTTGCGCACTGAGATATTCATCGGCAGGAACAGGATGATCAGCACCAGCGCCAAAAGGCCGACGGGCAAGTTGACGTAAAAGACCCAGCGCCAGTTGATATCATCGGTGATGTACCCGCCGGCGGCGGGGCCGATGACGCTGGCCAGGGCGAACACGCCGGAAAATAATCCTTGCCAGCGGGCGCGCTCGGCGGGCATAAAGAGGTCGCCGATGAGGGTGAAAACCAGCGACATGATCATGCCCGCGCCGATGCCTTGCAGGCCACGGAACAGGATGAGCTGGTTCATCGTCTGCGACGCGCCGCTCAGCGCGGAACCGGCGAGGAAGATGACGATGCCGACGACGACAAACCACTTGCGCCCAAACAGGTCAGACAGCTTGCCGACAATCGGCGTCATGGTGGTTGAGGTCAACAAATAGGCCGTCAGCACCCAGCTATAGCGATCATAGCCGTGCAGCTCGCTGACGATGGTGGGCAGCGCCGTGCCGACAATGGTTTGATCCAGCGCGGCCAGCAGCAGTGTGCACATGATGGCGGCGAGCACGGCGGCGAGTTGCCCGCCGTGCAGGCGCGTTCCTGACTGGTTTGGAGCAGGCTGCGCCGAAGCCTCCGGCGCGTGCTCGATGGGCATTTCCATGTGAAAACAAGTCCTATCCTACAGCTTCATCCAAAGGTGTGTTCTTTACCGAATCGGCTCCCCTGATTCATTCCCACAGGGGGCGCAAGCAGCGGCAGCGGAATCCTGCCTGGCAGCAGAGGCCAGGGCGCGCAGTCCCTTACAGAGGGCGCGCAGATCGGCGGGGGACAGACGCGCGAGGAGCAGGCGCATCTGTTCGCGCTTAATAAGCGTCAGCCGGCGTACCAGGTCGTCACCCGTCGGGCTGAGGCGAATATTCGTGCGGCGGCGATCCTCCACATCTTCCGTCCGTTCCACATACCCAGCCTGTACGAGTTTATCCACTAAAATGCTCGCCGCCGGCTTTGCCAGCCCCAGTTTGCGCGCGAGTTGTCCGACGGTGAACGAAGGATCGCACCCCAGCACGAACAGCGCCTTGAGTTGGGTGGTTGAAAGCTCCAGCTCCAACCATTCGGGCGTGTGCCAGGCGAGCGAGATATGGCTCATTGCCTCATGCGCCGCCAGGGTCTCATCAATGAGATCCGCCTCTATGGCAGCGGCACCGGTGCCGCGTTGCCTATCATGTCCCATAGGTTTCGTTTCTCCTCATAGTTCTATTCTACCGCATTAGTTTCAAAAATGCAAAATGATATGCAGATGATCATGGTTTCGGTGGAAAGATCGGAAAAATGCACCCGAATTGGGATGAAGATATTTACGGGTGATACGGACTGCGCGGCGAGAGCGTCGGGGGCGAGGGATCGCCGGGCACGACTGCCGGGGGCTGAACCCCCCGGCTCGAAATTGCAAACCCCTCCGGGCTAAGCGTGAGGGGCATTCCTACGGGTGGCGACGATTGGGGGGCAGCAGACCCGGCACTTGCGTCGGCGTTGGGATAGGCAGCACCGGCGTCGCGGTCGGCGTGCCAGGCGGCGGGGTGGGCGTGGGCGCAGGCGCGGGCGGAGCGGCAGCGCCATTCACCGGCAGGAATTCCACCGCGTCGGCCCCCAGTTGCACGCCGTCTTCGCCAGTGGCATTGCTCAGCGACACCTGCCCGGCGGGGTTCGACCCTGCGGCAAAGAAATACGTCCCCAGGCTCACCCATTGCGGTCCGGTGGAGATGGTGCCATAGGCATTCTGGAAGGTGCCGATGTGTTCTTGATCCAGCCACACGGTTGTGGTGATGGGAGATCCCGCCGCGTTGAGGCTGGTGATGGTATAGGGTGCCCACTGGCTGCCGGAGTTGATGGGATCGATGTAGACCCCCACTTCATACATGCCCCGGCTGGGGATGGCTGGCCGCCAGGTGGCCGTCGCGGTAGGATCAGCGGCTGAGGTGGTGAGTGTCCAGCGCATCGACGAGCCGATGAGTCCCGCGCCGGTCGCGGTGCGCCACGCGCCGGTGGTGCTGAAACCAGGGGTATCGGCATCCACAACCGTCGCACCGGGGCGCGGCGCGTTGTTGCCGCACGCCAGGCACGGCGTCTGCGTCGTCGCAGCCGGGTTCGCCACCCACAGGTAATAGTCCGGCACCCAATTGGGGTCGGGACCAGAGCCGCGCCAGCCGAAGGGGTCCATCGGCTGCCAGTGGGGCATCTCAAAGACGCTGAAGTGCAGGTGCGGGCCGGTCGCGCTGCCGGTGCTGCCGCTGGTGGCGATCTGCTGCTGGGCCGCCACCTGCTGGCCGATGGTGACGAGAAT
>JAJPKG010000037.1 GCA_021323815.1 Pseudomonadota bacterium | reverse complement strand
GACAGAGCGCCTGAGCGATGGGCATTTCAATGCCGTGCCGCGCCGCCATCTGAAGGGCAGCACGCGCCGTCAGCACGCCCTCGGTGACGGTGCGGCGCGCCGCCAGCGCCTCCGCCAGCGTCTGGCCGGAAATGATGAGATCGCGCCCCAGAGAATAGTTGCGGCTGAGCGGGCTGGAACAGGTGGCAATGAGGTCGCCCAGCCCGGCCAGACCGGCCAGCGTCAGCGGGTTGCCCCCCTCGGCAACGGCCAGGCGCACCATCTCGGCCAGGCCCCGCGTCATCAGCGCCGCTTTGGCGTTGTCGCCCAGTTCCAGGCCGTCGCAACAGCCCATGGCAATGGCGATGACGTTTTTCAGTGTTCCCCCCAGTTCCACGCCGATGACATCATCCGACGTGTAAACGCGCATGCGCTGGGTGGCGAACAACGCTTGCGCCTGCCGGGCGGTCGCGGAATCTGCGGAGGCGATGACGCTGGCGGCGGGTTTGCCCATCACGACCTCGCGCGCCAGGTTGGGGCCGCTGAGGGCGGCAGGATGGTCACGCGGGCCGGGGGGCAATTCTTCGCTCAACACCTGCGTCATGCGCTTGAGGGTGTCGCGCTCCAATCCCTTGCTGGCCGAGACAGCGACGGCCTCTGGCGAAATGAAGGGTGCGGCGCTGCGCGCATTATCGCGCATTCGCTGCGAGGGAACAACGAACACGACCACCTCAGCGCCCGTGACGGCGGCAGCGAGATCAGCGGTGACCTCCACCAGCGGCGGCAGCATCACGCCTGGCAGGAAGGTGGCATTCTCGCGGTCGCGCTGCATGGCTGGGGCGCGCTCTGGGTGATGCTCCCACAGCATCACGTGCTGCCCCTTTTGCGCCAGTACCACCGCCAGCGTCGTTCCCCACGCGCCGGTTCCCAGCACCGCCACATGCGACATAAGGCAAGCTCCCCTCAGATGCAACACCGTTGTTATCTTGCCTGCCAGTATAACACATCCAGCGCGGAGTCTGGAACCGCCGGGACAGTGACAGTGATCTCTTGCGAGACGCTGCGGCTTTTGAGTACAATGGTGAGGCACACATCATAAGAAAGAACATAACGACGAACCGGCTTGTGGAGGAAGGCAGCATGGTGACGATTGATCAAATAGCCGATTATTTCCAGCAAAAGGGATGGAAATATCGCGTGGACCGCGAAAACAACGCGGTGCGCGCGGACTTTGACGTGCGTGGCGGCAACGTACGCCTGTCGGCGCGCGTCAACAATGACAGCGAGACGGTCTCGTTCATCGTGCAGGGCGTCGGGCAGATCACCGATAACCGCAAAGCCGAGTGCATGGAAGCGCTGATGCACATCAATTACAGCACCGTGCTAGGCAAATATACGCGCGACGCCAACGACGGCGAGGTGACCTATGAGCTGGCTGTGCCGATCAACGGCACGACGTTCACCTACGAGCAATTCCTGCGCTGCATGCTGGTGGCGCTGGGAACCGTGAACCGCTACGGCTACCTCATTCCCAAGATCGTGTTCGGCAAGATGGACCCGCTCAAGGCGATTGAGGATGAGGAGAATGAAACATCCAGCTCCGGCGGTCGCAGCGAGCGCTAGGCCCCACCCCAAGGGATCTTCCCTCTCTAGCTTTGCTGGGGAGGGGGTGAGGCGCATCACTAACCAGGAGATACCTTCCTTGAACCGGCAAATGTTTATCGATCGGCTGCGCGCCTGGGCGATGCGCGCAGATAACGAAGTGGTGGAATCCGTCGGCACGGCGAAGCTGGCGTGGCAAGGCCAGGCGAACGTGCTGCACGCGCTGGCGAATGTCGTTGCGTCCGGCAGCGGCGGCAACGACCCCGCAGCGTTGCGCCAGCAGATCATCAACGAACGCGCCAAAGTGCTGGACGCCTGGAATGCGGAGCGCGATCCGGTCCGCGCCGCCCCTTACTCCGGCGAGGTGCAGGCCTATGAGTTGGTGCTGGATCTGCTGAAAGATGTCGATTCTTGGACGCCAACCCCGGCGGGGATGCGATAATCGCCCCACCCCTCGGCCCCTCTCCAGCTTTGCTGGGGAGGGGGTGATCACTGGAATGAAGCGAGGCGCGTGAATGTTGCACGTGATGCATGGCGCGGATGATTTTTCGGCGCGTGAAGCCCTCGCCAGGCTGTTGCAAGATCCGCGCTTCGCCTATAACATCGACCGTTTTGACGGCTCGGCAGCAGATATCGCGGCCATTCGCCAGGCGTGCGGCACCATGCCGTTTTTGAGCGAGGGCCGGCTGGTGGTGGTGGAAGGGCTGCCCAAGCCGAAGAAATCCAGCACGGGCGACGATGCCGCCCCGGCGGAAGCGCCGCCAAAGGGCGCGCAAGGCAAGCGCGGCGCGAAAAAGCCCTCCGCTGCCGCCCAGGCGCGTGATTTCGCTGAAGCGCTGGCCGCGTTGGGCATGGAATTGCCGGCAGCGACGACGCTGGTGGTCTTCGTCCCCGAAGAATTGCCCAAAACGCATCCGCTGCTGGCCGCCGCGCAAGCGCACGGCAAGCTGCACACCTTCGCTCCACCCACCGGCGCGGCGCTGGCGCGCTGGATCGCGCAGCGCGCCAAACAGGAAAACGCTTCCCTCACCCCAGATGCCGCGCAGCGATTGGCCGAGTTGGCGCATGGCGATCTGCGCTTGCTGGCCAACGAGATCGCCAAGCTCGCCACCTATGCCGGTCCTGGTGGCACCATTGACGCCGCTGCCGTCGCCTTGCTGGTGCCTGACAGCCGCGAGACGCGCGTCTTTGACCTGACCGATGCGCTGGGGCGCGGCGAGCGCGGCGCGGCCTTGCGCCTGTTGCACGAATTGCTGGCTGACGGCCAGGCACCGCTGATGATCGTCGGGTTGGTGGCGGGCCAGGTGCGCCGCCTGTTGCAAGTGAAAGATCTCACAGCGCAGGGCATGCGCCCGCCGGAGATCGCTTCCCAGGCTGGTATGGCCCCATTTCTGGTAGAAAGAACCCTGGCACAGGCCCGGCGTTTCACGCTGGCGCAGTTGGAAGCGGCGCAGCGCGCCTGCCTGGAAGTGGATAGCGCCCTCAAGCGCAGCCGCATGACGCCCGAACTGGCGCTGGATCTGCTGCTGGCCGAGTTTGGCCGCGCGTAACGCTGAAGTACGCGGATTTTGTCGCGTGGCGTTCAGACGCAGCATCAACCGGTTTGCGCGCTGAAAACGCCCAATAGTACCTGGACGCCATGCTGGAATGTCTGGTACAATGAAGAATAATTGCAACTGTGACCTCGCGTGTGATGACATCATTTAGCAAGGGAGGAACCGGCGCAGCGCATCAGATCTGAGCATGCGCTTTCGCCGCCCGCTATGGGGCTGTTTCATAAGAAGCGCGACAAAGCGTTTGAAAAAAAGGATGACATTCAGGCTCAGGAGGTGCGCCCGAAAGGGGTGACGCGCCCCAGCCACCAGCGCGCCGACACCCCCACCGCCGAAATGCTTCGCCGGGCGCGCATCGAGCGGACGCTGCAAGCCTTTTTGAGCGCCAACAACTGGGAAGAAACCCACGAAATCCTCATCAGTCAGCGCGATATCTTGTTGACAGATGAAGCCACCACCGTGCTGCGCGACTTCGTGCAGCAGATGCGCCAGCAGGAGCAACCCAATCTGCAAAACATGGCGGACTATATCGACGCGCACCGCATCTTGCTGGAACGCGCTCGCGTCATCGGCATCGAAGCCGCCTGGCGCGAATTCAGCGTCCTGCGGCTGAGCGGAGATGCTGAGGCGGATGGCGCGACCGAGCCTGACGACGAGACGCAGGCAACCATCTCTGCGCTGAAACGCCTGCTGGGCGCTGAAAGCTGGGAAGAGACCTATACGATCCTGGCGGAAGAGCGCGAGCGGCTGGTCAGCGAAATTGCGGACCAATTCCTGAGCGCGCTGATTCAGGTGGCGCGGCAAGATACGAATCCGCAGGCACGCGAGGGGCTGCGCTATCTGGAATTGCATCGCACGCTGCTGCGTGAGCTGCGCATGCTTGGCCTGAAAACGGCGTGGGACAACTTCGAGCAGGCGCGGCGCGAACTGGATGCCGATGCCCTGCGCCGCCGGACCGCCGGACCGCCACGCGAAGTTGCCGCTGTGGCGCGGGCGCTGCGCCGGCTGCTTTCCACCAACAACTGGGCCGAGGCGCGCCAGATTTTGGAGCGCGAACAAGCTCTGCTGCTGAGTGATGTCAGCGACCGTATGCTGGAAGATCTGCTGATCAATGCCCGCAACGACGATAATCCCCTGGCGCTGAAAGGCGTGGTCTATCTGGGGCTGCATCGTCGCCTGTTGCGCCGCGCCCGTGAGGTGGGCATCAGCCAGGCATGGAGCGAATTTGAGGCGGCGCTGGCCGAGGCCAACGGGCGCGCTACCGAGATCCTGCCCAATCCATTCGCCAGCGGGCTGAATCCCCTGGCGGACGCCGAGCCGGGGACGTTCCTGGCGGAGGATATCTCGCTGGAAGACGTGGCCAAAGCGGTGAACGCTTTCCTGGGCGCGTCATCATGGGATCAGGCGCACGACATTTTGCGCGCGCACGCGCACGAACTGTTGAGCGAGGCGGCTATCTCCTTGATCGAGGAACGCGCCGACTTGCTCTATCAACGCGGCGCTGGGCGCGATGTCTACGCCGCTCACCTGCTCGATCTGCAAGCGGCCATGCTGCGTCGCGCCCGCGAGATCGGCATCGAGCGCGCCTGGGACGAGTTCGAGGCGGATCGCGACTGATTATGGCGCTGCGGTCGGTGTTCCCACCACCCAGCCCATTTTCTGCGCGGCGGCTTTGATGGCTGCCGGGTTCGTCCGGTCGCGGATCTCTTCCGCCGTGCGCGTCAGTTGCCATTGCAGGGTGATGTTCGTCTGGCGGGCGTCTTGCACCTGCGCTGCGAGACGTTGCGCGGCAATGGCTTCGCTGGCCGCGCTGAACAGGAAAATCCCCGCGACAGCCAGCGTCAACGCCAGCAAGGGGCGATGCAGCAGCGCCAGCCCTGCTCGCCGCCAGGGCGATTGCCGTGCCTGAACGGCGTGGAAACCCGTCACATATCTGGCAGCCGGGGTGACGGTGGTCCGGGGATAGATGACGCGAGTGTTCGTGCTCCGGCGATGCACGGTGGTATGTTGCATGTACATGGACGAGATCCTTCCGCGGTGGCGAGCGCGCGTCTCGCCGAGATGATTCCTGACGCCTCAGCTTGCGCAAGATGCAGACCGGTTTTTTGAGGATGATGGCACCTGGCCGCGCGATGGCTGGCGTGATATACTCAATGCGATCAGTTCAAGGAGAGTTCCTGCATGTTTGAGAGCCTGAGCAACCGGCTTGAGGCCATCTTCGCCCGCTTGAGCAGGCACAGCACGGTGACGGAAGCGGACCTGAAAGAGGTCTCGCGCGAGGTGCGCCAGGCGCTGTTGGAAGCGGATGTCAATTTTAAACTTGTCAAGCAATTTGTCGCCAACATTCAAGAAAAAGCTCTGGGCACGGATGTGCTCAAGGGGCTGAACCCCGCGCAACAGGTCATCTCCATCGTCTATGAAGAATTGGTGGAGATGCTGGGCGGCGCAGATTCCGGCAAGCCGAAGATCAACTTTGCCGGCGCGCCGCCAACGGTGATTATGCTGGTGGGCTTGCAAGGTTCCGGCAAAACCACCACCGTCGCCAAGCTGGCTCTGCGGCTGCGCAAAGAGCACCAGAAGCCGGTGATGGTGGCGTGTGACATGCAGCGCCCCGCCGCCGTGACGCAATTGCAGCAACTCGGCAAGCAACTCGACATCCCCGTCTATGCTGAACCCGCCGGCAACAAGCCGGTGGATATCGCCCAAAGATCACTGGCGTGGGCCAAAGAGCAAGCCGCCACCGTCGTCATCATCGACACCGCCGGTCGCCTGCACGTGGATGAAGACCTGATGCGCGAGGTGCAGCTCATCCAGCAGCGGGTGCATCCGCAAGAGACGCTGCTGGTGGTGGACGCCATGACCGGCCAGGACGCGGTGCGCGTGGCGGAGGCTTTCCACGAGACGGTGGCGCTCACCGGCCTGATCATGACCAAGATGGACGGCGACGCGCGTGGCGGCGCGGCTCTTTCCATCCGCTCCATGACCGGCGTGCCCATCAAGTTCATGGGCGTGGGCGAAAAAACCGACGCGCTGGAACCTTTTTACGCCGAGCGGCTGGCGCAGCGCATCCTGGGCATGGGCGACGTGCTGACCTTGATCGAGCGCGCGAAGGAAAACATCAGCGAAGAAGAAGCGCTGAAGATGCAGGAGAAACTGCGGCGCGCCGAGTTCAACCTGGAAGATTTCCTGAATCAGCTCCGCCAGATCCGCAAGATGGGGCCGCTGTTGCAGATGATCGAGATGATCCCCGGCCTGAACAGGATGATCCCTGAAGAAGCAAAGGCTGAGATCGCCGACGAGAAGAATTTCAAGCGCATCGAGGCGATGATCTTGTCGATGACGACCGAAGAGCGGCGCAACCCCAAGATCATTGAAAGCGGCCTCAGCAGCCTCAGCCGGCGCAAGCGCGTTGCTCGCGGCAGCGGCGTGGACGTGCAGGAAGTGACCGAACTGCTGCGATCATTCCGCGAGATGCAGAAGATGATGAAGCAGATGACGGCCATGCAACAACAGCCCGGCGGCAGGCGGCGCATGCGCCAGATGATGCGCGAGATGCGCAATATGCCCGGCGGCATGGACGGCCTGGGCGGGATGCCGGGGCTTGGCGGCATGGGCATGCCCGGTTTGCCCGGCGGCGACGGCCTGGGAATGCCGCAATTGCCCGGCGGCGCTACCGCGCGCTCGCTGCCCTCCGCTGGCGCGCCGAAAGCGCGTCACCCTGCCGGCAGCCACAAACCGGCGAAGTCCGGCGGCCACAAACACAAGCACCGGCGCGGACGCTAAAGGATTGATTATATGCAGATGATGCCCACCCCTTTTGAGGCCGACGAAACCCGCGAGATTCACCTGAACAACGGGACCATCCCTGCGCTGCGTGCCGCGCCCAAAGATGTGATGGGGCCGCTGCCGTGCCTGGTGATGCAGCATGGCTATGGCGCGGATAAGTATGATCTGGCGCAGGTGGGCGAGGTCGCCGCCAAGCTGGGGTTCATCACCGTCTTGCCCGATGCCTGGGGGCATGGCGAGCGGCTTGATCCGCGCGGGCCAAACTTCATGAACGCCTTTTCCACGAACTATTTCATGGAAGTGGTGCGCCACGTGGCGGATGATCTGGAAATCATCGCGGCGGAACTGCGCCATGACCCGCAAATCGATCCCAAGCGCATCATTCTGGGGGGCTTTTCGCTGGGGGGCATCACATCCATCCTGGCGACGGAGCGCGACCCTGAAATCGGCGGTGTGGTGGCGATAGCGGGCGGCGCAAGCCTGGCCTCGCTGGATGGCATGCTGGGCATGGCACCGATGGATGCGCACCACGCCTTGTGGGCCGAAGAAAACGACATGGGCGCGCCGGCCAATGCGATCAAGCTGGCTCCACGCCCCGTCATGCTGCTGCATGGCCGCCACGATGATCGCCTGCCGGTCGGCGGCTCCATTCGCCTTTATGAGGCGGCGAAACCGGCCTATGCTGCTTTCCCCGAACGGCTGCAACTGCACCTCTATGATGCAACGCATGAGATTACCATGCCCATGCTGGCAGATGCAGTCACGTGGTTAATGGACTATTTCGGCACACCGGCATAGAACTTGCTCAACGATAATGGGCCATGAGACAACAATCACGGGGCAACGACGCAAATGAGCGAATGAATGGCAGCGCCGCTGCATCATACATTCGCTTCCGTGCGCTCTCGCCCAACCGGAGGCTATTCTTCCCAGGGATTCACGCCTGGCTGCTGGGTGGGCGGCTGAATTGAGATCGGGCTGCTATTCGCGTCATCGAGCAGTTCCTCGCGGACCACGATCACATCCGGCGGGGCGTCGATCCCCAGCTTCACCCGATCGCCTTCCACGCCAAGCACGCGGATTTTGATGACCTGGTTCAAAACGATGGCTTCACCGGCCTTGCGGCGTAAAACGAGCATCCCCCGCTCCTCTCGTGGCGGACCCTTATCCGCCATCTCCATCCATTAAACGGTTTGTAACGTCTTTGTTGAAGGCGTTATCCCTCATTATAACGCATCATGGTGAAAAAGTGGCACCTGATACGCCTTACTAGCCAGACGGGCCACCCCTCCTTGCTGGGCCGTTCATAGTACTATT